>JBFMBA010000194.1:0-13560 GCA_040755475.1 Thermodesulfobacteriota bacterium | reverse complement strand
GGGCGCCGCCACCCGGAACGAGGTCCTGGCGCTGCAAATCCAGCTGGAGCAGACCCGCGCCGGCATCCCGCCGCTGCGAAACCGGCTGGACCAGACGAACCACCTGCTGGCGATCCTGATCGGCCTGCCGCCCGGGAGCGGGACCATACCGCAGTTCACGCTCACCGAATTCACCCTGCCCGCCGAGCTTCCGCTGCGCGTGCCTTCGGAACTGGTGCGGCGCCGCCCGGACATCCGGGCGTCCGAAGCGCTGCTGCACGCGGCCCATGCCCAGCACGGTGCGGCGGTCTCCCGGCTCTACCCGCGCCTGATGCTGAGCGCCGATCTGGGATTTCAGGCGCTCACCGCCGCCGCGCTGTTCGGCAGCGGCTCCCTGGTCTGGGGGCTTGCGGGACAGCTGACGCAACCCCTCTACAACGCGGGCCTTCGGTCCGAGGCGGGGGCTGCCGAAGCGGGATTCGACGCCGCCGCGGCGAACTACCGGCAGACCGTTCTGCAGGCGCTGCGCAATGTGGCCGATGTGCTGCGGGCCCTCGACAACGATGCGCAGACCCTGGCGGCGCAGGCCGCCGCCGACGCATCGGCTCAGGCGTCGCTGCAACTGACGCGGCAGCAGTATGCGCTGGGCGCCGTCAGTTACCTGCAGCTGCTCATTGCGCAGCAGCAGGCCCAGCAAACGGCCATGGGGCTGATCGGGGCTCGGGCCCAACGACTGGCCGATACCGTCGCGCTGTATCAGAGCATGGGGGGCGACTGGTAGTTGCCGAGAGATTTCACTTGACACCGGAGGGCGGTATTTATATAGCAAATCCGTTCAATGGGAATGTCGTGGTCCTCCGGACCAAGCCTGTAAAGTCCAGTCCGTTGCAAGACCAGCCTGACAAAACGAACCGACGGAATTTTTTTCGATGCGGTCAGGCAGCCGTGGGGTTGAGCAAGTCGCGGCGAGCGGCGGGGTGCAGCCCGAAACGAGGGAGTGAATCGGGCCGAATGCGGGCGCCGGTGATCGGCATATCGTTTCCATGCGCATGCAAAATGAGAATGAGGAGGAGAGGCTATGAGAAAACAGGTTCTATTCACCACCGTCCTGGCCGTTTTGTTTGCATTTGTGTGCTCGACCGGGGTGCCGGCGCCCGCGGCTTGGGCGGCCGATGACTTTCCGAACAAACCCGTGACCCTCATCATTCCCGTCGGGGCGGGCGGGTCCCACGACCTGACGGCGCGCGCCGTGACCAGCGTGGCGAGCAACTACCTGGGGCAGCCGATCATCATCCAGCTCAAGCCCGGCGGCGGCGGCGCGATCGGCTCCGAGATGGTGGCCAAGGCCGCCCCGGACGGATACACCCTGCTCTTCGGCGGCATGGGGTGGAGCACCACCTTCCCGGCCGTGGAAGGCCGGTCCAAGGGGCCGGACGATCTGGCGGCCGTCTGCCGGATCAACTACAGCCCGACCATCATCGTCGCGCGGCCAGAGCTGCCCTTCAAGACCTTCCAGGAGATGCTGGCATACGCCAAGGCGAATCCCGACAAGCTGATCTACGGCAATACCGGACCCTGGGGGCAGGCCGACCTGCCCTGGAAGATCATCGGCAAGCTGACCGGCATCAAGACGAAAAACGTGCCCTATGACGGCGGAGGCCCCGCGCTTCTTGCCGTGCTGGGAGGCCACGCGGACATGACCGGCGGGCTGGTGACGGCCCTGCTCCCCCACATCCGGTCGGGGAAGCTCCGTGCTCTGGCCGTTCTGGACAACAAGCGCGAAGAGAAGCTGCCCGACGTTCCCACCGCCAAGGAAGCGGGGGTGAATGTCGTGAACCTGATGTGGCGTGCCGTTCTGGCGCCCAAAAACACCCCGCGCCCCGTGATCGACAAACTGTCGCAGGCCTTCAAGAAGATGACCGAGGACAAATCGGTCGTCAGCATGATCAAGCAGTTCGGGGACGAGATCCAGTTCCTGGGCCCCGATGAGTTCGGCAAACTCTGGCGGGAGGAATTCGAAATGCAGAAGGAACTTGGCAAGGCCCTGAAGAAATAGGCGGTTTCTGAACCGTTCCTGCGAGGTGAACATGCGGAAATCGGGAAACGTCATCGTGGGGCTCTGCTTTCTGGCGATCGGGGGCGTCTTTGCGGCCGGCTCCGTGGGGCTGAAGATCGGGGTGCCCACGGAGCCGAAAGCCGGCTTCTTCCCCTTTATCGACGGGGTCATCCTGAGCGGACTTGCCGTCCTGTTTCTTTACCAGACGTGGCGCGGCCGGGCGGGCGACAGTCCCACCTTCGGAAGGGTGGGGGGGCCGGCCGTGGTGGTGCTGACGCTGATCCTGTACACGGCGACACTGGAAACGCTGGGGTATGTCGTTACCACCGCGGTTCTCGCCGCCGTCGTGCTGCGGGTGATGGACACCAAGCCGGCCATTCTCGTCCCTGTGAGCCTGATCCTGGCCGTCGTCAGCTATCTGCTTTTCGATCGCCTGCTCGGCGTGACCCTGCCGCCCGGGTTGACGGCGGCCTTCCTGTAGGGGAGTTCGATGGGGCTTTTTGAGAATCTTGCCAACGGGTTTGTGGTCGCCCTCTCCGCCTCGAATCTCTTCTACTGCGCGATCGGAGCCATCCTGGGTACGGCGATCGGCGTCCTGCCGGGTCTGGGTCCGCCGGCGACGATTGCCCTTCTTCTGCCGGTGACCTTCAAAATGGAGCCGGTCTCGGCGGTCATCATGCTGGCGGGGATTTTCTACGGCGCCATGTACGGCGGCTCCACGACATCGATCCTGCTCAACATTCCGGGGGAGGCGGCCTCGGTGGTGACCTGTCTGGACGGGTACCAGATGGCCCGGAACGGTCACGCCGGAAAGGCCCTGGGGATATCGGCCATCGGCTCCTTCATCGCCGGCACGCTGGGCATTTTGGGCATATCGCTCATGGCGCCGACGCTGGCCTCCTTCGCCCTGAAATTCGGCCCTCCCGAGTACTGCTGTCTGGTCTTTCTGGGCCTGATGATGGCGATCTACCTCTCGGAGGAGTCGGTCCTCAAGGGGCTGATGATGGGGGCGCTGGGGCTTCTTCTGGGAACCGTCGGCCTCGATCCGGTGGACGGCATCCCCCGCTTTACCATGGGCGTCAACCGGCTGATGGACGGCGTCGACTTCGTCGTGATGGCGATGGGGCTGTTCGGCATCGCCGAGATCCTCTGCAACCTGGAAATGCCGGAAAAACGGGATGTCTTCAAGACCTCGCTCAAGGGTCTGCTGCCCACGCTGCAGGACTGGCGCCAGTGCTGGGCGTCGGTCCTGCGGGGCTCGTTTCTTGGCTTCTTCATCGGCGTCCTGCCCGGCGGCGGGGCCATCATCAGCTCCTTTGCCTCGTACGCCGTGGAAAAGCGCCTCGCCAAGAACCCGGAACGGTTCGGCAGGGGGGCGATCGAGGGGGTGGCCGCGCCCGAAGCGGCCAACAACGCCGCCTCGACCTCGTCCTTCATCCCCCTTCTGACGCTGGGCATACCGGGGAACGCGTCTATCGCCATGATCTTCGTGGCCCTGATGATACACGGCATCCGGCCCGGTCCGCTCCTGCTCCAGGAGCATCCGAACCTCTTCTGGGGCGTGATCGCCTCCATGTACATCGGAAACGCCCTGCTGCTGGCCTTGAACCTCCCGCTGATCAACCTCTGGGTACGGATGCTGAAGGTGCCCTACCGGTATCTGGCGGTGGTCGTGGTCGTGGTCTGTGTGATCGGAGCCTACAGCGTAAACAACGCCGCCTGGGACGTGGGGATGATGGTGTTTTTCGGCATCCTGGGATACCTGCTGCGCAAGTTCGCCTTTCCGGCCGCCCCCTTCATCCTGGCCATGATTCTGGGACCCATGCTCGAAAAGACGCTCCAGCAATCCCTGATTGCTTCGGGCGGCAGTTTCATGACGTTCCTCGAGCGGCCCATCGCGGCGTCCCTTCTGCTGGCTGCGGGCCTGCTCATGCTCACGCCGCTCGTCAAAGCGATATGGATGAAAAACAGGAACCAACAACAGACAGACGAAAGGAGCACGATATGAAGCGAAGCTGGATAATTGCGATGACTTTGGCGGTTCTGCTGGCAGCAGCCGCGCCCATGCAGGCGGCCGCCGCCGACGAGAAGTGGCCCTCTCGGCCGATCACCATCTACATCGGTTTTGCCCCCGGAGGAGGAATGGACATGCTGGGGCGGCTACTGTCGGAAGAGATGAAAAAGACCCTGGGCGTGGCCATGCCCGTCGTCAACATGACGGGCGCCAACTCGGTCGTAGCCATGAACCATGTCTACCAGCAGCCGAAAGACGGTTACAGCCTCTTCGGGATCAGCAGTGCGCTCTGCACCTTTCCGGCAACCGGGCTCTCCAAGCTGACCTATAAGGAGTTCGGCATGATCGGCATCCTCTTCGGCAGCCTGCCGACCTTCACCGTCCCCTATGACTCGCCGATCAAGGACGGCAAGGAGCTGATCGCGGGCCTGAAAAAGGGCGGGCTGACGGGATCGAACAGCGGGATCGGCGGCATCTGGCACGTTCCGCAGATGATCGTCGTCAACGCCATCAAGGGGAGCGTCAAGTACGTTCCCTATAACGGCGGCGCCCCGGCGGCCCTGGCCGCGGCGAAGAAGGAGGTGGACTTCGGCACGCACGATCTCTCCGAGGCCTTGAAGCTGATCGAGTCCAAGATGCTGCGCCCGCTCATCGTGTTCTCCGAAGAGCCTTTCGTGATGAGTGACGGTACGAAGATCCCCCCGATCACGGACTTCGTCCCGGAGATGAAGGGCAAGGTCGCCGCGGGCATGGGCTGGCGGGCACTCGGGTATCCCCGGGGCATTCCGCAGGATCGCGTGAACAAGCTGACCGACGCCTTCAAGACCGCGGTGGAGAGCACAACCGTGAAGGATTTCGGGAAGAAGAACCTGCTGCCCATCATCGGCAAGATGGGCGCGGAAGCCGACAAGATGTTCGAGCTCGGCACCCGGACCCAGAGCTGGATGCTTTACGACATCAAGGAGGCGAAGAGCAGCCCGCAGGATCTGGGTATCCCGAGACCATAAACGTGTCAGGAGTGAAGAACCATGCCGTCGATGGATCGTGACTTCCGGGTGGGGTGTCTCGTCTTCCTTTTTGGCGTGACGGTCAGCTGGCTTTCCCTCAGGCTGCCCATGCGGGGGGATTTTATCGAAAGCCCGGGGATCTTCCCCGGGCTCATGGGGCTGCTCCTGACCCTCTTCGGGGCCATTCTGGCGGGGCGGTCCTACAGAAAGGGCGGGCGCCTGCGCCTGGGGCATTTCGTGCGCGCCATCGTCCCGTTTTTTACTTCGACGGAACACCGCTCGGTCCTGCTGGGCATCCTGTTTCCGGCCCTCTACATCTTCGTGGGCGTCCCCCTCATCGGATTCTATCCGTCCAGCGCCCTCTTCCTGACGGTCATGTTTTACCTGTTCGTGGAGAAATGGCGGCGCCGGTTTGTGTTCCTGCCCGTCGCCATCGGCCTGACGGTCCTTCTCTATCTCGTATTCAACAAGCTGTTCATGCTGCAGATCAGATGAACGGAAGCGGGGGGTGTTAGCGTTATGGACTGGCTGAACATGATCGCCGGACTGGGAAAGGCCTTCATCGACCTTTCCACCCCTTACGGGTTCTGGCTGATGACCATCGGCGTCGCCCTGGGGATCCTCGGCGGGGCGCTGCCCGGCGTCTCCACGACGATGACGGTGGCCCTGCTGGCCGTTTTCACCTTCACCATGGACCCGCTGTGGGCCATCATTCTGCTGTCGGCCGTCCAGCTGGGGGGTACGTACGGCGGGTCCATCTCGGCCACCGTCCTGAACATTCCGGGCACGCCAGCCTCGGCGCCCACGGCGATCGAGGGCTACCAGCTCACGAAGAAGGGCGAGGCCGAAATCGCCCTCGGCATCAACGTCTTCACGAGCTTTATGGGGAACAACATGGGGCTCATCATGCTGCTGGTCACCATGCCCCTGTTCGTCAAACTCTCGATGATGTTCGGGCCCTGGGAGATGTTCTGGTTCGGCGTCTTCGGCGTTTTCATTGCGGCAAACCTCTCCGAGGGAGACACGCTGAAGGGACTGATCGCCGCCACCATCGGCCTGATCCTTGCCTGCATCGGGATCGACCCCATCGACGGCTCTCCCCGTTTTGCCTTCGGTACCGTCTATCTGTCGGCCGGCATTCCCCTGATCCCGGCCATGATCGGCCTGTTCGGCTTCACGGAGGTCTTCGACGGACTGACGGACCTCAAGGTGAGCAGCTTTCCGCTGAAGAAGACCTCGCTCGTGGGCGCCGCGCGCCTGTGGTGGAAATACCGCTGGCTGTCCGTGCGCACGTCGGTCCTGGGCTACATTATCGGCGTGGCGCCCGGGATCGGCGCCAGCGTCTCCTGCTGGGTGGGTTACGATCATGCGCGGACGACGAGCAAGGAGCCGGAAAAATTCGGTCAGGGCAGCATCGAGGGGCTGATCGGCACGGAGAGCTGCAACATGGCCAATGTGCCCGGCGCCTACGCGCCGGTGCTGTCGCTGGGGGTCCCCGGCGACGCCCCCACCGCCATCATGCTGGGGATCCTCATGCTGCACGGCATCCGGCCGGGCCCCATGTTCATGATCACCCACCCGCAGTGGCTCTACCAGATCGTGGTCGCGCTGTTCATTGCCGGCATCCTGTTCGTCCTGATCGGCACCTATGCCGGAAAAGGCCTCGTCCGGCTTTTCGTGAGCACCCCCCGGACGGCGATGGCGGCTATCGTCGCCGTTCTGTGCGCGCTGGGCGCCTATGCGACCAACATCAACATGACGGATATCTATACGGCCTTTTTCTTCGGTGTGCTGGGGATCATCATGAGGGGGCTGGGAATGCCCGTTTCGCCCCTGGTCCTCGGGCTGATTCTGGGGGCCGACCTGCTGGATGTGGAGTTCCGCAGGGCCCTGCTGGCCGGCAAGGGGTCCATCGCCCCCTTCTTCACCCGGTCCGTGAGCATCGCCATGCTCTGTTTCATCGCCCTGGTCCTGTTTTTCGAGCACGCCTATCCCCGGATCAGGGGCAGCAGGAAGAAGAAGGATCGCACCGTCATTTTAGAATAGATCCCATCCAATGCTGTTCTTTTCAGAAATGAGGAGGAGAAACCATGATTCGAAACGGTTACGTGCCACGTTGTTGTTTCCTTAGGTTCCTCTTTTTTATCGCTACCGTGGTGATTCTGTCCTTGAGCCCGGCGGCAGCCGGAGCCGCGTATCCGGACAGGCCGGTCAAAATGATCGTGCCCTGGGCCGCAGGAGGCGACACCGACGCCATCCACCGGGTGATCGCCGCCAGTATGGAGAAGCAGCTCGGGAAACCCGTGGTCGTCGTCAACATCGCCGGCGCGTCGGGTACAGTCGGCGCGCGGGAGGTCAGGAAGGCGGCGCCGGATGGGTACACGATCCTCGCCATCCACGATTTTATCCATACGACATACTATACCGGGGTAGGGGATCTGATCTACAGGGAATTCGACCCCGTCTGCCTCCTCACATCGACCCCTTCGGTTCTGGCCGCACACGGCAAGACGCCATGGAACAGCATGAAGGAGCTGATCGAGGACGCCAGGAAGAGGCCTGATCAGATCACCGTGGCGGTGTCGCTCGGGTCGACCAGCCACTTTTTCCCGGCCATGATCGGCCAGGCGGCCGGGATCAAGTGGAAGTATGTCAGTTACGAGGGGACCGCCCCCCGAATGACCGCGCTGATGGGAGGGCACGCCCTGCTCGGGGAGACGAACCTGACCCAGCTCGACAAGGTCAAGGCCGGCCAGATCAAGATGCTGGCCATCGCCACCGCGGCGCGTGTTCCGGAGATTCAGGATGTCCCCACCCTCAGGGAGCTTGGCATCGACATCGTCTTTGCGGTGAATCGGGGCATCGTGGCGCCCAAGGGGACGCCCGAGGCCGTTCTGGCCAGGCTGGAGGAGGTGTGTGGCAGGGCGGCCAAGGATCCGGCAGTGACCGATGCGATGAAGAAGCAGGGAACGCTGGTCGAATTCCTGAACCGCAAAGCCTACAACGATTTCCTTCAGAAGAACGACAAGATAAACGCTGATCTCGCACAGTCCCTGGGCTATAAGCGGAAGTGAAGGCACGGCGATGAGACGAGATACCGGCATCGGGGCCGGCCTGCTTGTCCTGTGCGGCCTTCTTTACTGGCAGGCGGGACTCGTCTCCGCGCCTCCCTTTGTGCCCATCGGGCCCGCGGCTTACCCCCGGGTCGTCCTGATCCTGCTTGCAGGCCTCTGCCTGTGGCTGATCGCGGAAGACCTCCTGCGGAGGCGCTTGCCTGCGAGGAAACCGGCAAAGCCGGCGGGGCCGGCCCCGGAATACGGAAAAGTGCTCCTCGGCTTCATACTCTTTCTGGGATATGTGGCCGGCCTGAGCCTCATCGGCTACCTGGCGGCCACCTTCCTGTTCGTGCTGGGACTGAGCTGGTCCATCGGTCCCCGCCAACCAAGGGAGCTTCCCAAACTCATCCTGATCGCGGCGGGGACGGCGCTGATCACCTACCTGGTTTTCGAGAAATACCTGCACGTCTTCCTCCCGCGGGGGGTCCTGCTCTAAGGGGTGCCATGGATCCGTTTTTCAGCGCCTTTTCAGCCTTCGTCGAGCCGGGGATGTTCCTTTCGCTCTGTGCCGGGATCGTTGCCGGGGTGGTGGGCGGGGCCATCCCCGGGATCACCATCACCATGACCATCATTCTCACACTGCCTTTCACGTTCGGCATGCCCTCCCTGCAGGGCCTGGCAACAATGATCGGGGTCTACGTGGGCGGGTCGGCGGGAGGGCTGATTTCGGCCTGCCTTCTGGGGATTCCCGGAACGCCCTCGGCCATCGCCACGACCTTTGACGGGTTTCCCCTGGCAAGAAAGGGGGAGCCGGGCCGTGCGGTATGGCTGGGTCTCTGGGCCTCCTGCATCGGAGGGCTTCTGGCCGGAATACCGCTGATTGTCGGGGCCACCCAGCTGGCCTATCTGGCCCTCAGTTTCGGCCCCTGGGAGTATTTTTCGCTCTTCATCCTCACCCTGTCCATCGTGGCGAGTCTCTCGGAGCAATCCCTGGTCAAAGGACTGATGGCCAGCGCCTTCGGCCTTCTGATCACCTCTTTCGGAACCGATCCCCTGATGGCGGTCCCGCGGCTTACCTTCGGCTGGGAATTCCTGCGGACGGGGTTCCCCTTCCTGCCCATCCTCATCGGGGTGTTCGGTCTTTCTCAGATCATGAGCGACCTGGAAAAGCCTTCTTCCCTCCCGGGGGCATCGGGAATTGATGCGGGCGCAAGCATGAAGGTCTCGCACAGGGCCATCGTCCGGGAGATCATCGCTCAGCCCGTCAACCTTATCCGTTCGACCCTGGTGGGTCTCTGGATCGGCATTCTACCGGCGGTGGGGGGAAGCGCGGCCAACATCCTGGCCTACGACCAGGCGAAGAAAGGATCCAGGCATCCGGAGAAGTTCGGCACGGGCGTCCCGGAGGGGATCGTCGCTTCGGAGTCGGCCAACAATGCCAACGTGGGAGGATCGCTCATCACGATGATGGCCTTCGGTATCCCTGGGGATGCGGTCACGGCCGTCATGCTCGGGGCGCTGATCATTCACGGGATCCAGCCCGGGCCCATGTTCGTTGTCACCAACGCACCGATCGCCTACGGCATGTTCGCCGCCTATTTCCTGGCCCATCCGCTCATGGTGATCTTCGAGGGGATGTTTCTCCGTTTTGCCCTCAAGGCGGTGATGCTGCCCCGGCACATCCTGGCCCCGATCGTTCTGGTCCTGTGTGTGGTGGGCTCATACGCCCTGAACAATATCATCGAGAATGTCTGGACCTTCTTCATTTTTGGCGCCCTGGGGTATGCGATGGTAAAGACGGGGTTTCCGCTGGCGCCGTTTATTCTGGGGGTTATCCTGGGAGACATGATCGAAACGAATTTCATCCGGGCCGTCATGTCCGACGCGGACTGGACGCTGTTCATTACGCGTCCCTGGTCGGGCCTGATGCTGGCTCTGGCCGTGTTGTCTTTCGGATACTCCCTGTGGCAGAGGCGCCGCGCGGCACGGCGTTCAGCCGCCTCTGAGGCTCAGGAAACAGAGGTGGAGTTCTGAACAATCCACAGGGGGGCTCTTTTATCGTTGACGCACGGCGCTAAACGTCCTATAGTTCGGCCGGCGATGTCGGCCTCCTGTCCGGACGGGTTGGGCGCCGTCAATCATCAAAACAAGACTCCAGGGTCCAGAGGAAGGGTTTTTTGAATAGCCTCTATACGGCATCGATTGTCCTTTTGACGTTCATCTTTTACGGAAGCGACTCCGGCGCGCTCAAGGGGGGAAACCCCTCGGTGGAGGCCCCCGCACAGACCATCCGGGCGACAGATTATCGCAAGGTGGCCGGCACGATAAAGCCGGGCGAAACCCTTTTCGACATCTTCAGGAAAAACAGACTCGACACGGCAGCTCTTTTCAGTATGTCCGAGGCCTCCGGGCATATTCACCGGCTGTCGGATGTCTCCGCAAACCGGCCGTACAGCATCGTTCTGGACGATCTGGATCGGGTCCAGTCATTCACCTATTGGATCAACGAGGATACGTCCCTGCGGATCGCCCGCACCGGGGAGGGGTTTTACGCGGAGAAGCGCGTTGTCCGGTATGAAAGGAGGATGGAATACGTCGGCGGCCGGATCAGGGATAATCTGGTGTCGTCGATCGGAAACGGCAGAGACGGTCTGCGCATGGCCCTTCAGTTGTCCGATATTTTCGCCTGGGATATCGATTTTACGACCGACATTCGAAACGACGACAGTTACAAGGTGGTCGTGGAAGGCCTCTATCGGGACGGCCGGTTGAAAAAATACGGGGACATCATCGCAGCCGAATTCATCAACAACGGTCAGCTGTTCCGGGCCTACCGCTATGAGATCGACGGCAAATGGGGTTACTATGACGAGCAGGGGCGATCGCTGAAAAAAGCCTTTCTCAAGGCCCCCCTGAACTTCAGGTCCATCAGCTCGTTCTTTTCCAAGCGCCGCAAACATCCAATACTGAAAGTCTATCGTCCCCACCACGGCATCGACTATGCCGCCCCGACCGGAGCGCCCGTGTCCGTGGCCGGTGACGGCCGGGTTCTTTTCGCGGGCCGCAAGGGGGATTACGGCAATCTCGTGATCGTCAGGCACCGGAACGGCTACAAGACCTACTACGGTCATCTGTCGAGAATTGCCAAGGGCGTGCGCGCCGGAAAAGAGGCGAAACAGGGCCAGATCATCGGATTTGTAGGCTCAACGGGCCTGGCGTCGGGGCCTCATCTTCACTACGAAATGCGTGTCAATGACCAGCCGGTGAACCCGCTGTCGGTCAAAACACCCGGCGGCACCCCTGTCCCCGACAGCCGCATGCCCGATTTCATTCGCCTCAGAAGCGACATGCACACCCGCTTGACCGCCAACCAATTCGGAGGGTTTACCCTGGCCCGGAGCGGCCCATCGGCTCACCAGCAATAATCCCGCATCCGGTCCCTTCGCACCTGCCTTCATCTCGTTCCCCCGTTCACGGTGTGCGGATCTGCAGGCGGCGCCGTGTTTTACGGTGATCATACCATTGACAGGCGGGAACCTTGGCGATATACTCGCGCAGCGAAGGCGCCATGGCCCATGAGAACCGACTCCGCGGCGCCGGCAGACCTTTCACGGCGATTTCGATGAAGGAGACGGTATACGCGACGCAATGCGCATTGCAACCTTTGGAGACCTCCACCGGAACCACACCCCCCCTGCTGACATGGCTGGATGTTCATTCCCGCACAGAGGCAGCGGGCGACCGGGATGCCGGACACCCCGGAACGCCAGGGACGGCCACATGACAGGGAGCCGGCTATGACCACGATGATTGGAGCGGCGGATGCAGGCCACTGACGGAAAAAAAGCCCCGGCGGTCCTCCTGATGGCGACGTTCGATACCAAGGCCACGGAGGCCATGTATCTCAAGGAGAGAATCGAATCCCTGGGATGCACGGTGCTCCTGATGGATACGGGCATTCTTGCGGAAAGCGGACAGGAGGCCCACATCACCCGCCACCAGGTGGCGGAAGCGGGCGGGACATCGATCGCGGAGCTCGTGGCCTCGCAGGACAAGGGACGGTGCATCGGCGCCATGCGGGAGGGCGCCTCTGCGCTCGTGAAGGAGCTCTACGGCGCGGGGAGGTACCAGGGTATTATCTCGATCGGCGGCGCGCAGGGAACCGACATCGGCACCGCGGCGATGCGGGAGCTTCCCTTCGGCGTGCCCAAATTCATGGTTTCCACCGTCGCCTCGGGAAGGGCGACGTTCGGTCCCTTCGTGGGAACGAAGGACATCATCATGATGCACTCCGTCGCGGACATCCAGGGGATCAATTTTGTGACAAGGCGGGTTTTCGACAATGCGGCGGCGGCGATCTGCGGTATGGCCAGGGAAGCGGTGCCCAGCGAAAGTCGGCCCTCGACCCGCGAACCGGTGGCCCTCTCCATGCTCGGCACGGTCACCCAGGGGGCGATGCGGGCGATCCGGCTCCTTTCGGAGAGGGGATACGACGCGATCGCCTTTCATCAGAACGGCACGGGCGGGATCGCCATGGAGGACATGATCCGCGAGGGGATCTTCAAGGGGGTGCTCGATCTGAACCTTCATGAACTGGGGGATTCGGTTGTGAACGGGCTTCATGCCTCCATCAGGGACTACCGCCTCCGGTCCGCGGGAGCGCTTGGTCTTCCCCAGGTGGTGGTACCGGGAAGCATCAATTATGCAGTCATGGGGCCGGTGGAAACGCTGTCGCCGGACACGCTCCGGCGCAAGTACATCGTGCATAATTCACAGCTGACCCTGGTGAGGCTCTCCAGGGAGGAGCTAGCGAAGGCGGCCCTTCTCACGGCCGACAGGCTCAACGGGGCCAAGGGGCCCACGCATGTGTACATCCCCCTCAGGGGATTCTCCTATCCCGATCACGAAGGGCGGGCACACTGGGATCCGGACGCCAACGAGGTGTTCATCCGCACGCTCAGGTCGCGGCTCTCCCCGGCCATACCCTGCGACGAGTTGGACCTGCACATCAACGACGATGCATTCATCGATGCCGTCGTGGACAAACTGGACCGTTTGATGGGCCGATCGCCCTGACGCCCGTGTTCTTTCTGCGAGCGGCAGGGCGTCGTGTTGTTCGTCGCGCCGCCGCGCACCGGCCGAGGGAAAACAGGGAGCTGTCACGGCCCGTTTTCTCAAGGGCGCAGCGCTGCAAGGCCGGCGGCTCCGGTGCATCACCAATGCGCAGACGGGGCAGGTTTTCCGGCTCGTGCAACGGTTTTCGAACGGGCGATAGGCGGGCGCTCCAAAGGAGGGAGCGGGCCATAGGGATATTCGGAGGATCAGGAGGAACAGATGACGGATAAGAAAAGGGAAGTGCACGGCGTCTTTGCCCCGATGGTGACCCCCTTCAGGGATGACCGGGTGATTTTTCACGGGCTGGCCGCCAATGTGGAACAGATGAACGGG
>JBFMBA010000193.1:0-9023 GCA_040755475.1 Thermodesulfobacteriota bacterium | reverse complement strand
CCTTCCCGGGTCTCCGGCTCCGAATCGCCGCGCGCGGCGGTCTTTTCCGGGTTTTCGATCCGCGCTTCGAGGTTCGCTTTGCCGGCCGGGTTTCCCGTCCGTTTCAGTTCCGCCTCCGCAGCTTCCATCGCGGTCCTGACCGTGGTCGCGCGAAGGGTTCTTTGCAGCAGGGGGCTCCGCAGACACCCTGTGTATATAAAGACGGCGGCTGCGAGTCAAGACAATTTAGGAGGGCGCCATGCCCGTCATGCGCAGTGATCCGCGACGCGCCTGAATCAGAGGCTCTGCTGCTCAAATAGGATTCGACACAGCCGTCATTTGTGATATATGTTTTCATCCCGCACCAGCCGGCCAAGCCGGTTTTCTTTCACAAGGAGGCAGATCATGAAAGTCGTCGCATTCAACGGCAGCGCCCGGGCGAACAGCAACACCGCCATCCTGCTGAACCTCGTTCTCGCTGAACTCGCTACCGAAGGGATCGAGACGGAGCTCGTCCCGCTGGCAGGGGAGGTCATTCCCGGCTGCCGCGCCTGTTACCTGTGCCACAAGAAAGCCGACGGCCACTGCGTGGTGACCGGTGACATCGTCAACGCCTGCATCGACAAGATGCGCGCCGCCGACGGCATTCTCCTGGGATCCCCGACCTATTTTTCCGACGTCACCGCAGGAATGAAGGCGCTGATCGAACGGGCGGGCATGACCTCCCGGGCCAACGGGGGAATGCTGAAACGGAAGGCCGGAGCGGGGGTGGTGGCCGTCAGAAGGGGCGGCGCCATGCATGCCTTCTGCTCGCTGAACCTCTTTTTTCTCATCGGCGAGATGATTGTGGTGGGGTCGAGCTACTGGAACATCGGGATCGGCCGGGAGCCGGGTGACGTGGAGAAGGACGAGGAGGGCATTCAGACGATGAAGACCCTCGGCCGGAACATGGCGTGGCTCATGAAGAAAACCCACGGCTGATCGAGCGGGAAGGACGGCCCGCGCGGAGGTCCTCCCGAAGGCGCGGCGCATGCCCGCCCTCAGGGTTTCTCGACGAGCCCGTAGAGAAGGGCTATCTCCTCCTCCCAGCGATCGCGCTCGGGCGTCTCCAGAATGAGCGGGATCCCGTCGAAACGGGGGTCGTTCATGATGAGACGGAACGCGTCGAGGCCGATCTTCCCCCTGCCGATGGGCGCGTGGCGGTCCACGCGGCTTCCCAGTTCCGTCTTGGAGTCGTTCAGGTGGACCCCCCTGAGGCGGCCAAAGCCCACGATCCGGCCGAACTCGGCGAGCGTGGCCGCAAAGGCTTCCGGCGTCCGGAGGTCATAGCCGGCGGCGAAGGCGTGGGCCGTGTCGAAGCAGACCCCCACGCGGCTCTTCGCGCGGACTTTGTCGATGATCCGGGCGATCTGCTCGAAGCGGGCGCCGATGTTGCTCCCCTGACCGGCCGTGTTCTCGATGACGGCCGTCACGCCATCGGTCCGTGCAAGGGCCATATCGATCGACTCGGCGATCCGGCGAAGGCAGTCGTCCTCCTCGGCGATCCGGAGGTGACTGCCGGGGTGGAAGTTGAGAAGGGCTATGCCAAGCGCCTCGCAGCGGCGCATTTCCGCGACAAAGGCCTCACGGGACTTTGCGAGGGGCTCCTTCTCGGGATGGCCGAGGTTGATCAGGTAGCTGTCGTGGGCGAGGATCCGCGCTGGGGAGTACCCCGCCTCCCGGCAGCCGGTCCGGAATGCGGCGATCTCCTCCGCCGACAGCGGTCTGGTCTGCCATTGCCGCTGGTTCCGTGTGAAGAGCGCGAACGCCCGAGCACCGATCGCCGAGGCGTTTCCGGGCGCCCGATCGACGCCGCCCGCCGCGCTCACATGGGCGCCCACGTATTTCACATATTTCACGAGTGTATCCCCTACCTTCATGCTGCGCGGCCGATTCCGGCCCATGCTGAACCCATTAATCCATAGCGGCGCCGCCGTCAAGCGGGATGTCGCCCGCCTTCGGGATTTTCGCCGGGCCAAATACCTTTTGCATATCGGCGGGCAGCAGGGTTATAATACCCCCGCCGGAGGCTCCTGTGCGGAACCTCCGGCTCTCAGCGGAACAATAGAAGGCATCGCTGCTTTCCCGATGGGAAGACAGCCACACCGATCAAGGAGGAAGACGGACAATGGGAAAAGCATTCAAGGGATCCATGACGGAGAAAAATCTGCTGACCGCCTTTGCCGGGGAGTCCCAGGCGCGGAACCGCTATAGCTATTTCGCCAGCGCCGCCCGGAAGGAAGGCTACGAGCAGATCGCGGACATCTTTGCGGAGACGGCGGAAAACGAGAAGGAGCACGCCAAGGTGTTCTTCAAGCACCTCCAGGGAGGCGAAGTGGAGATTACCGCCGCCTACCCCGCGGGCGTGATCGGGAAGACCAGGGAGAACCTCGAGGCGGCAGCCGCCGGCGAGAAGATGGAATGGACGACCATCTACGCGGACTTTGCCAAGACGGCCAAGGAGGAGGGATTTTCCGAAGTGGCCGAAGCCTTCGAGCAGATTGCCCGGGTGGAAAAATTTCATGAGGCCCGCTACCGCAAGCTGATCGAGAACATGGAAAAGCAGGCGGTCTTCAGCAAGGATACGGCGGTCAAGTGGCACTGCATCAACTGCGGCTACATCTACGAAGGGACGACAGCGCCGGAACTCTGCCCGGCCTGCCAGCACCCCCAGTCCTACTACGAGATCCTGGCCGAGAATTACTGATCCCTGAGGGGGTTGATCCTCGGGCGGCGCGCTCCTCCCCAGCGGCGGAGCGCGCCCATCGCCCATCGCAGGAGGTCATGACGGATCGATGATGATCTGGCCCGGTGAACAAGAGGCCTGGAATATCCTGGGGGATCTCAATCCGGGGGATGTGGCCGCCGGCGCACCGGCCTTTTTCAATGCCCGTGACGCGGCCTATCGGCTCACATGCTGCGGACAGGACGTTATCGTTTCTCTGCGCAGCAGGGCGATATCCAGCGGATCCGGGCTGGGGGCACTGTTCGTCGGTGACCTGGGCCATTATTCCAGGCTGTCGATTCTCAGATACCTGATTCACGCCAGGGATCTTCCCCTCTCGGGCCGGCTGGTGCGCCCAGCCGATCTGCCCGGCGGCGATATCTTCGTCAGGGGGAGCCACATCCTTCCCCTGGAGCGGGCAGCCGCCTATTTCTCGCACCAGCCCGGCGAGTTTCTGGGCGTTGCACGGAGCCTGGGCGGGGTGCCGGAGCACCACGGCGATCTCGCCGTGCGCCTCTTCCCTTTTCCGCGGGTGCCTGTCCTGCTGATCCTGTGGCTGGCCGATGAAGAGTTCCCTCCGGCGGCCTCGCTGCTGCTGGACTCGAGCTGCTCATCCTATCTCCCGCCCGACATCGTCTGGTCGGTCTGCATGCTGGCCGTCGAGATGATGCTGATCGGCAGCGGGGCACGACGGGGCGCCGTCGAGCGTTGAAGGGAAAGCATCGAAGGACCGGGCATCGTTGACCGGGAGCGCATCCCGCATACCCCGCCTGTCACTCAATATCGATCATGTGGTTCAGCAGAGCGAGACACGACCCACAGGGATTTCCTGTGTACAAATTTTCCATAATCGATTAAAAAAATCGGCTTATGATCGATGAGGCGCCGTCCTGCGATCCCATGATTCCAAAGGGGTGGGGACAGGAAGCGCAGGTTTGGGGGCAGGCGTGGGCAATCGTGTGAATCATACAAAATCGGTCGGGATATGTGTCGGCTCGGCAACCCTCTCCATGGTGACGCTGACGAGCCATTTTGCCGGGAATGCAACCATCTCCGGCGTCCATATAAAGGCCCATCACGGGAACCCGCGGCAGGCTCTTGAAGATGCGATCGGGGCGATCAGCGGGAAAGATTTCGGCAAGGTCGCCGTCACGGGAAGAAGATTTAGACGCCTTGTCAACCTGACTTCCATCCCGGAACCGGAGGCCGTTGAATATGCCTTCCTCCATGTGAACGGCACGGGTTGTCATGTCCAGGCGATCGTCAGCGCCGGCAGCGAAACGTTCCTGCTTTACAGGATCGGTAGGGATCATCGCATCTCCTCCGTCCATTCAGGAAACAAATGCGCATCGGGCACTGGCGAGTTTTTCCTGCAGCAGTTGAAAAGAATGGGGATGGATATCGGGGATGTCGCGAGGCTGTCCGAATCCGAGGAGCCCTATAGGGTATCCGGGCGATGCAGCGTTTTCTGCAAGACCGACTGCACCCATGCCACCAACAAGGGCGTTCCGAAACAACGGGTGATCGCGGGCCTCAGCCAAATGATGGCGGGGAAGATACTGGAGTTGGCCAAGCCCCTGTCGAAGGACCACATCATGGTCATCGGCGGCTGCTCGCAGAATATCCTCCTGATCGACTGCCTGAAAAAAGAGATCCCCCGGATTACGATACCCGCAGAAGCGCCTTACTTCGAGGCCCTGGGCTGCGCACTCTGGGCCTTGAAAAATGACACCATTCCCTTGCCGGACGATACCAGGCATCTCTTTGAGCGGAAGCGGAACACCTTTTCCCGCCTTCTTCCTCTGTCGCGTGCGGAAGCCATGGTGGAGTTCAAGACCGCCCCCTGGGGCAAGGTTCAGAAAAGGGACCGTTGCATCCTGGGTCTCGATGTGGGTTCGACGACGACCAAAGCGGTCTTGATCAGGATGGACGATAATCAAATCGTCGCCTCGGACTATCTCCGGACGAACGGCGATCCGGTGCGGGCGGCCCGTTCCTGCTATGATCACCTGCTGGCCCGGCTCGGGGACCTCGCCGGGGACATTTCCATCATCGGATTGGTCATCACGGGTTCCGGAAGACAGATCGCCGGACTCCATGCCATGACGGAAGGCGTTGTCAACGAAATCATCGCCCATGCCACCGGCGCCGTCTATTTCGACAAAGAGGTGGACACCCTCTTCGAGATCGGCGGGCAGGACGCCAAGTACACCCGTATCACCGACGGCGTTCCTTCGGACTATGCCATGAACGAGGCATGCAGCGCCGGGACAGGGTCCTTCCTGGAAGAGGCGGCGAAAGAGACCCTGAATATCCCTATGGAAGAGATTGCCGCCGTCGCCCTCAAGGGGATGAACCCCCCGAACTTCAATGATCAGTGTGCCGCGTTCATCAGCAGCGATATCAAGAACGCCTTTCACGAAGGGATGTGCACGGAGGACATCGTGGCAGGGCTGGTCTATTCGATCTGCATGAACTACAGCAATAGGGTCAAGGGAAACCGCACCGTAGGCCGGAAAATCTTTATGCAGGGAGGCGTCTGCTACAACAGGGCCATACCGCTGGCTATGGCTGCCCTCACCGGGAAAAAGATCATTGTTCCCCCCGATCCCGGGCTTATCGGGGCATTCGGTGTCGCCCTGGAGGTGAAAAAACGTCTGGCGTTGGGTCTGATGGACGAGGGCAATTACTGCCTGTCGACGCTCCGCGACAGGGGAATTCAATACGGCGCCCCTTTTGTCTGCGATGGCGGGAGTGAGGCGTGCGCCCGGGGCTGCAACATCGCGCGGGTCATGATCGACAACAAGACCTATCCCTTCGGAGGCGCTTGCAACCGCTGGTATAACCGCAGATCTCACAAAAAAATCCATCCGCAACCGTTCAACGACGTCTCCCATTATGAGCGCCTTGTCTTTCAACCTCAGGGGGCAGAGATCGCACATCATGCCGTTCAGGGGTCGACCGTCGGGATCAACAGATCCTTCATGGTGAACACCTATTACCCTCTGTACAGGACCTTTTTCACGAAACTCGGTTTTCAAGTGGTTCTGCCCGACGCAGCGGAGCGGGAGGGGATCGACCGCAAGCGGGCAGCCTTCTGTTATCCCGCCGAGATCGCCCACGGCTATTTTCTGAACCTCCTCAAGAAAAAGACCGACTATCTCTTTCTCCCCCAGCTGAAGGGAGACTACGTGGAATGCGGCAATTCCCACGGTGTCGCATGCCCCCTTTCCCAGGGAGAGCCCTATTATCTGGCGCCCGCCTTCAAAGACTTGGATCTCTATCGGGAACTGAAGGAGAAAAACCGCATTCTGAGCCCTGTCATCGATTTTTCCAAGGGCCTCCCCGCAAGTGAGAAAACGTTCCTGGCAACAGCAGGGATACTGGGAGTGAAGAGGCAACAGGCTGCGGAGGCGTTTCGCGCAGCGATCCGCGATCAGATGCGGCTGTTTGATGGAATGAGGGAGAGGGGGACAGGGGCCATCAAGGCGCTCGAGGAAGATCCCGATTCATTTGCCGTCGTCGTGTTCGGCCGTTCCTACAATGCCCTCGTCTCTGTCGCCCATATGGGGATACCCAACAAGTTCGCCTCCCGGGGCATTCGCGTCATCCCCCTCAATGCCCTTCCCCCGACGGAACAGGTCTCAAAAGACAACATGTACTGGTCTGCCGGTCAGCAGATCCTCAAGATGGCGGCCTATGTCAAGAAGCACCCCCAGCTCTTCGGGTGTTACATCACCCACTTCTCCTGCGGTCCCGATTCGTTTCTCCTGGGCTATTTCCGTGATGCCATGGGTGAGAAGCCCTCGCTGACCCTCGAGATCGACAGCCACGTCGCCGATGCCGGCGTGGAGACACGGATCGAGGCATTCATCGATATCATCAAACGCTACCGGGAGCTCTCAAGGTCGGAAAAGACCGGTCCTGCCCCCCCTCGATTTACGCCGGCCCGAATCCACACGAGGCAGGATCAGCCGGTTTATATCGACTCGGCCGGCCGGGAGTGTTCCCTTTTCGATCCCACCGTCCATCTCCTCTTTCCTTCCATGGGCCGTTTTCTGGCGGAGGCCGTCGCGTCCTCGTTTCGCGGCATGGGGATCAGGGCCTCGGCCCTTCCCCCTGCCGATGAAGAGGTTCTGAAGCTGGGCAGAAGTGACAGTTCCTGCAAGGAATGCCTTCCCCTGATCATCATGGCCGGAAGTTTTCTGAAATACATTCAGAAAAATCGCAGAGAGGGTGAAAAGCTCCTTTATTTCGTGCCCACGGCGTCCGGCCCCTGCCGGTACGGGCAGTACTCCGTTTTTCTCAATGATCTGATTCGCAGACGGAAATTGGAGGATGTCGGACTTCTGTCCCTCTCCGATAGAAACAGCTATGACGGCGTCGGCGGGCGACAGATGGCCATTGCGATCTGGAGCGGCGCCGTCGTGGCAGCCCTGTTCGAAGAGGTCTACTCCGTGCTGCTGACCAATGCCGTTACCCAGGCATCGGCCATGGAGATCTTTGAACAGGAATGGAAGTGTGTCGTCCAGGCGCTGGGGAAAGACAACGGCCTGCGGGCCATGTCCCGGGTTCTCAAAAAGAGCGCCGACAGGCTGGGCAAGATACCCGTCAGGAGGGGGCTTGACGATACCCCTGTCATTCTTTTGACGGGGGAAATCTTCGCTCGCCATGATCACCTTTCACGCCAGGGTCTGGTGGAGGAGCTTGCCGGACAGGGATTTGCCTGCAAGGTTTCCACGCTGCTCGAGTGGGTGTACTACTCAGACTGGTGCTTTCACAACGGGCTGACGTCGGGCCGAGCCGCTGCAAAAGAACGGATATCTCTCCTGATCCGAAACGGCTTGCTGAAATGGTACGAAAAGAGTTTCCGCAAAGCCCTTCGCAGATCGGAACTCTGTTGGGACAAGCTGGAAGACGTGGATCACCTGATGAAGAATACGGCCCATCTCATCAATCCGGAGCTCACCGGCGAAGCCGTCCTGACGGTCGGGTCCGTATTGGGTGACATCGTCGATCACTATTGTGGAGCCATCTCCATCGGGCCTTTTGGTTGTATGCACAACCGGTTGGCGGAGGCCATCCTGAGCGGTGAAATGACGGTGGAAGGAAAAATGCAGGCGGGGAAGATCAGCCGAAAGCTGATGCTCCTATCGGGCATGAACCGGGATCTGCCGTTCCTGGCCATCGAGAGCGACGGGGAGCGCTTTCCCCAGATCATCGGTGCGCGGATCGAAGCCTTTCTCCTTCAGGCGGGAGGACTTCATGAAGAGATCCGCCTGATGGATGCCGCAAAAGACGGTCGACACCGATAGCCGATCAGGAAAAAGCCAGTTTCGGTGGGCGGGCTTCCATTGTGGCGCCGGAAAACCGATCGACCATGTGACCCTGGCAATTCGTACGCTTTGGAGAAACAGGTGGCTTACAGTGGGTGGGCAGCGTTCTGGCACCTCAAGAGTGTTGCATGTGCTTCGGACGGCTTGAACACCCGCACTTCAACCACCCGCGTTGCCGTATCAATGGAAACGTAACGCATGGAATTGCTTGAACAGGCCCCAGAATTGACATAAATCCCCTTCTCGAGAGGTCGGCAGGTCATCTGGTGGGAGTGACCCATCACAATGATATGGTTTTTCCCGCTGATCAAGGCCGTCCGGGCGGCCATTTCCAACCTTTGAAAGACCCGCTGACCAAAGTCATAAAGCGGGCCTTCCAGAAAATCAGCGAGCCGTCTCAGGCCTTGTCGTCGCATGCCGCCGATCAGCCATGTCACCAAAAAAGGCAAATGACTTTTTTCTCGGATGAAGGGATCAAATTGATGACCGTGGATGAGCCATATCCGCCAGCCATCCTTGTTGATTTTTATCTGTTTCGATGTTCCCAGTCGTTTTTGGGTGATAAGGTCGTGGTTTCCGAAGATGCTTCTGTAACGAGGGGATCCCCAGCGCCTGAAAATACGGGAATACCGTTTCAAGATGGCTTCCAGCACATCGGACCGGGACCCGGGATACACTCCGTAATCGGTCTGATAGATATCTCCCATCAAAATGATCCGGTCGTGCGTGCGGGAAAGATGGTCGTCAAACCGAAGCAGGTGCTCTTCTTTTCCACGAAATTTATCCAGAACGGAAGTATGGCCCAGATGGAGGTCGCCAAAGCTTGCAATACGCATGGTGTCTCTCTTTCTGTCTCCTTGTCCGGTGCGATGACCGCAGTTCACAGGAACCCGCTTTGGCCCGGTTCTATACAAAAAAAAAGGCATATGATCAAATAATAATAT
>JBFMBA010000192.1:0-3254 GCA_040755475.1 Thermodesulfobacteriota bacterium | reverse complement strand
CCTTCATCAGGGTGATGTAGGCATGGACCTCCTTCTCCACGGCGTCAATCCGTGTAAACACGGCGTCGGTGATCGCGGCGGAGGTCGTCTCCCCCGCCCGCAGCATCTGCTGCAGCTCGTGAATGGTTAATTCATACAGTTCCATATTCTTCGTCTGTTCCTTAATCGCTGGCCTTCACCTGAAAGCGTTTCCGCCATGTGCCAGTCAAGATGTCCCGACAGGCGGTAAGGCTCACGCCGGTATTGGCGGCTTCGCAAAAAGGCCGCAGGCAAGGCGCGTAAACCCTGAGGAATGAGGTGTACTGTTGCGAACGCCGCAATGCCGAAGGGTGCAGCGCAACGCAGCATCCGACCTTTGTTACGAAGCCGCCGTCATTCGATCACCCGGGGAACCTGGAAGCAGCTCCCGCGCGCTTCCGGCCCATTGGCCAGCGAGAGTTCCACGGGGAGCGACGGATCGACCCTGTCCGGACGAAAGGCGTTCTTCCGGGCGATGGCGTGGGACATGGGCTCGACGCCGGTCGTATCGACTGCGTTGAGCTTATCCATGTACAGCAGGATGTCGTTAAGCTGGGCGGTGAATGTGACCGCCTCCGCACCGTCTAATGAAAGCCTCGCCAGATTGGCCACATAAGCCACTTCGTCCCTGTTGATCTTTTCCACAGAATCACCTCTTGACGGCTTCGTAAAAAGCCCGGATGCTGCGTTGCGCTTTGTCCCTCGTCGCTGCGGCGTACCGCAAAGTACGCCTCACTCCTTGGGATTCGCGCGCCTTGCCTGCGGACTTTTTACGAAGCCGTCCTACAACTCAAGATCTATGCCATTTTTTTACGAGGTCGTCACCTCTTTACGACCCGGCGCAACGTGGAGGTCATGCCCCGGAAGCACGCATGGGAGATTTTTCGGGGCCCCCTGCCCCCGCAGCGCAGCGCCTCAACGGAAAATGGGAAATAGGGAGCTGTCCCTACTTTTCGTCCCTACTTTTCCCTGATTTTCCGATGAGCGAAGCGAGGGGATGCAGGGTCGAAAAATGTCCGGCGTGCGCAGGGAGCATGACTTCCAAAGCGCCTTCCCAGATCATCGTTGTGTTGTCATCGTATCGGCCAGTAAGGTCCGATCTGTCCCCGCACCTGCCCGATCAGGGTTTCCGTCTTCTCGTCCCTCTCTTTCGTCATCTCGAGGAGCGTCTCCTGCGTCGCCTGGGTCTCGCCCAGAAGCTCCAGCAGAACGGCCCGGACGCATTTGGTCAATCCCTGTATGTGATACCCTCCTTCCAGCGCCAGGACCAGGCGTCCGCCGCAGCAGGTTTCCGCCAGATCGAGCAGAACGCGGGTCAAGGCGGCGAAGCCTTCGGGCGTCACATTCATCTCGCCCAGCGGATCCCCGAAATAGGTATCGAATCCCGCCGAAACCAGGATGATTTCCGGTCTGAACGCCAGGGTGATCGGGGAGAGGATCTCCTGGAAGATCCGGACATAGCCGGCGTCGCCCGCCCCGGGCCTGAGCGGGACATTGATCGTGTAGCCCTGGCCCTCGCCCCTGCCCATCTCGCCCATGGCGCCGGTACCGGGGTAGCCGGGAGACTGGTGGGTCGAAAAGTAGAGCACCTCACGCTCTTCGTAAAAAATGTCCTGGGTGCCGTTCCCGTGATGGAGGTCCCAGTCGACGATCAGGATCCGTTCCATCCTGTGCAGGGCTCTGGCGTGTCTTGCACCGATCGCAATATTATTGAAGAGGCAGAAACCTGCCGCACGCTCCGCGTCGGCATGGTGGCCCGGCGGCCTGACCAGGGCAAAGGCGTTATCCGCCTCCCGATAGATTACCGTGTCGATGGCGCTGATCACACCACCCGCCGCGAGCCTTGCGATATCATAAGACTCGGGAGCGGCCGCCGTATCGGCATCGAGCATCGACATGGACCGACCGGCGGTGGCCGCGATGCGATCCACGTAGGCCGGCCTGTGGACCCTCTCCAGTTCGGCACGGGACGCCTGTCTTGCGGGAATCCCGATAAACTTCCATGACATGTCGGGATTGTCCAGCATTTCATAAATCGAAGCCAGCCGCTGGGGCGATTCGGGGTGGCCAATGTCCGTGTCGTGTCGCAAATACCTCCAGTCTTTTACAATCCCTGTGTTCTTAGACATCCGCCGCCTTTCCCCCGGAGTGCGCTTCGGCCCCCGACCGGAGGGTGTGTTTACCACAAAAGCCCTTAAATAGCAAATGATTTTACAGCAGAAGCGCGCCTGGAACCAGGAAAAAGGATTGACAAACCTTTCCCTCTGCGCGTATAGATGGGGCAGGGCGCCTTTTGAAGGAACCGCTTGGGCGGGAATCAGAACAAGGAAAGGGGTGGGATCATGTTTGGTATCGGTATGCCGGAGCTGCTGGTGATCGGGGTCATCGCGCTGCTCGTGGTGGGCCCCAAGAAGCTGCCGGAGATGGCCAAGGCCCTGGGAAAGGGACTGTCCGAATTCCGCAAGGTGACCGAAAGCGCAACCGACACGATCAAGGAAACCCTGAAGGCGGACGAACTGAAGAAGGATCTGGACGGCCTCAAAGATTCGCTTCTCGACGGACAGGAAGAGAAGGAGAAAGAGGGTGAGCCGGTTCCGCCTGCCGCCGCCATGCCGCCGGAGGGCAGCACCACCAGGGCGGGCGACACACCATCCGGTGTGTATGACACGTCGAAGACGGACCACACAAAACCCGAAAAGGATGTCGCCGCGAAGACAGAGGAGCCAAAACCCAAGGCCTGACCCCCGCTGGCATCCCTTCAAGGCGCCCTATGGAAAAAGAGAACCAGGAAGAAGAAAAAATGTCTTTGACCTCCCATCTGGAAGAGTTGAAGACGAGGCTCATTCGCATACTCATCGTCGTAGCCATCGGTTTCGGCGTCTGCTACCTCTTTAAGGATTGGTCGTTCCGGGTCATCACCAGGCCCCTGGTGGACGCCATGCCCGCGCAGAGCTCGCTGATCTTCACCGGCCTTCCGGAGGCCTTCTTCATTCACATGAAGATCGCCTTTTTCGCCTCCCTGCTGATGACGGCCCCCTATACCCTCTTCGAAATCTGGCGCTTCGTCTCCCCGGGCTTGTACCGGGAGGAGAAAAAGTATGTTCTTCCCTTCGTCTTTTTTTCCACGATCCTGTTCGGCAGCGGTGTCCTGTTCGGCTATTTCATTGCCCTGCCCCCCGCCTTCGCTTTTTTTGTGAGTTTTTCCACCGATGCGCTCAAGCCGATGATCTCCTTTC
>JBFMBA010000191.1:0-4969 GCA_040755475.1 Thermodesulfobacteriota bacterium | reverse complement strand
CAGCACGGGCTCCTTCCCGGACCGCCAGAGGCGTCCGCCGATCCCGTGCTGGCCCTGGGCGATGATCTCTATGCGCCGGTGCCCGTCCCTGACGGCTTTCTGGATGCGCTCCTCCAGGAGGCGCGAATCCACGCGGACGCCCTTTTCGGACCCGGGAATGATGATGGTCGGTTTGCTGGACATGATTTCTCCTTACACTACATAGCGAATACCGAGGCGATCCGCCGCGTTGCGGTCGGCGATGCCGATCGCGTCGGACATGCCGATGGGGAGCGATGTGGAGCGGCCCAGCGGCGCCACGATTTTTTTCAGTTCCGTGTCGAAACTCATCACCGTATCGACGAGGCGCTCGGCCACCTTTTCCGGGTCCAGACGCCTGTACAGACGGGGGTCCTGGGAGGTGATCCCCTTCGGGCACAGCCCGATGTTGCAGATGTTGCAGCGGTCCGTTTCGGAGCCGAGGCACCCGGCGGTGGCCTGCATGATGTACTTGCCCACCTGGACCCCGCTCGCCCCCAGCATGATCAGGGCGGCCGCGTTGGCCGCCAGATTGCCGTTCTTTCCCACGCCGCCGCCGGCGAAAATCGGGATTTCGTTCTGCTTTCCGATCTTTACCAGGTTCAGATAGGCATCGCGGACGATGCTGGCGATGGGGTGCCCCATGTGGTCCATGGAGATGTTGTAGGCCGCCCCCGTCCCGCCGTCCTCGCCGTCCATGGCCAGGGCGGAGGCATAGGGGTTCCGCGTCAGGTTGTTGAGGACCGCCAGGGATGTGGAGGTGGCCGAGATCTTCGGATAGACCGGCACGCGGAACCCCCAGGCCATGGACATGGACTGGATCATCTTGGCGACCGCCTCTTCGATCGAGTACTTGGTCTGATGGGTGGGCGGGCTGGGGAGGCTGACCCCCGAGGGGACGCCGCGGATGGAAGCGATCAGCTTGTTCACCTTGTACCACATGAGCAGACCGCCGTCGCCGGGCTTGGCCCCCTGGCCGTACTTGATCTCGATGGCGCAGGGGTCCTCCTTCATGTCGGGAAGCGCGTGGATGATCTCATCCCAGCCGAAATAGCCGCTGGCGATCTGGAGGATGATGTATTTCAGGAACCGCGACCGGAGCAGCCGGGGCGGGCAGCCGCCCTCGCCGGTGCAGAAGCGGATCGGTATTCCCATCTCCTCGTTCAGGTAGGCCACCCCCATCTGGAGCCCCTCCCACATGGTGGGGGAGAGGGCGCCGAAGGACATGCTGCCCAGGATCAGCGGGTAGATCTCCCGGACCGGCGGGGTCCATCCCCCCTCGCGGTTTACCCGGAGGGCCTCTTCGGGCGGCAGAATCCTGCCGAGCAGGGTCCGCAGTTCGAATTCGTGGCGGCCCGCATCGAGGGCGGGATCGGTCAGCATGGAGATGCGGACGAACTTGATCGCGTCGAGCAGACTTCCGCGCGCGTTCCTGCGGCCGCCGCGCTGCCGCGGCAAGCCCCCCTGGTTGACGTGGAAGCGAAGCTTGTCCGGCTCGTCGTTGTGGATCGGCGTGATCGCCCCGTTGGGGCAGACCATCGCGCACATCCCGCAGCCGATGCAGGCGTGGGCGGCATCGGTCCGCTGCCGGATGCCGTGATAGACACTGAAAAGGTTCCCCGGCTTTTCGGTCAATCCCAGCTTTATCTCCAGCGTTCGCTTGCGGTGAACGCCCAGCCCGATTGCCTGTACGGGACAGACCGCCGTGCAGTGGCCGCAGAGGGTGCATTTCTGCTTGCTCCAGAGGACCTGCCAGGGAAGATCCTTCGTGCTCAGTGTAGACGGCTTAAGCTGTCCATCTGGCTCCATCGCCCAACCTCCTTCCTCTCCGGCCCGACAAAGACCGTGTCATATCGCATCGGCTGAAAATCCTTGCTCTTGTCCCTTGCCGGTATGGCGGCGTCCAGGCCGCACATCTCCGATGAGAAGGCGAACATCCCGGGATTGCCACCCACGACCCCGGGACGAAGTTTCTTGCTGTCCTGGAGCATGAACAGGGTCCGGTCCGGCAGGCACCCCATGACGCAGTTCGGCCCGTCGATGATCAGCGGGCGGCAGCTCTGCTTGAGCATCCGGAGCCAGGGGCCGTTCGGATGACGGTCCAGTTCGTCGTCCTTGAGCGGCGTGATGATGTGCTTGTAGGTCTCCAGATCGAGGCGCAGATGCCTGAGCGTGTAATGGAGGATGTGGGTGAACACCTCGGAATCCGACTGGTAGCCGATGTATCCCGGTTCGTTGCGCGACATGAGGAACTCCCGGATCGGGACGAAGGCCGTGTTCTCGCCGTTGGTCATCGTGGCCATCCCCTGGATGAAGAAGGGGTGACAGGCGTAGATGTTGATGGCATAGTTGGTGTTCTGCCTGCCCTGGGCGAGGATCGTCCGCGCCTGCAGCTCCTTGCGGTTCAAGCCCAGGTATTCGGCGACCGTCATCGGATCGCCGACCTCCTTGATCATGATCACGTCGGGCCAGAAGCTGAAGATCAGCATCGATCCGTCCTGCTCGCCCATCTGGCGGAGATGAAGGCGGCACATCATGAGGCGGCGCTGGACCTCCTCGGCGGGGAGGTTCTCCCAGTCCGGGGGATACTCGTAGACCCGGATCAGGTAGTTGTCCCGCTGCGGCGTCCCGGTCGGGGGGCGCTTCGTCGGCCGGAAGGAGAGCTTGTACTTCGTCATGAAGTCCATATCCATCATGTACCGGTCGAGCGCCTTGATGCCCGTGTTGGAGAAGATTCCCGAGAGGATCGGTCCCCCCTTGAACTGCTCGAAATCACCGCCCAGATCGGTGAGGAAAATCCCCAGCCCCGAGCCGTCATGGCCTTCCTTCATGACATCGAGGGCGCGGATGGCGACCATCGGGGACAGTGGGTCCTTGCTTGTTATGGAAAAGAGTCTGCACATAACGATTTATCCTTTCTGTTCATCCGGATCCGGCTTTGTTTGCCGACGGGGACCCGGGGGCCATGATGAATGCCATAACCATGCCACTTTTCCTGCACGGCAGGAATCGCCGCTGTGGATTTACTCCGTGAATCCGGGATGTATCAACTCTGCATCCGGTCGGCTGAGGATGATATCGCTGCATGTGTGACAAAAATGTTCAATTTCGGGAAAAAAGAACAAAATTGTATCATACCTGCGGTTCTGTGAAATTGCGGGCGCCTATTTCTTCGGACGGAACCGGTCCGCATCGATGCCGAGCTTCCGGATCCGGTACTGGATGATCCGCTTGGTCGTTCCGAGAAGTTTGGCTGCCCGGGTCTGGTTGCCGTCGGTTTCCCTCAGGGCGCCCATGATCAGCTCGCGCTCCTGCGCTTCGACAACCGTGTTGAGCTTCCCCTGCCCCTTCCTTTCGTCATGCCGGGCCAGCGCCTGGAGCGAGGGGGGCAGGTGAAGCGTCTCGATGGTGTCGGCGGTTGCCAGAAGGACCGCCCGCTCCATGCAATTCTCCAGCTCCCGGACGTTGCCCGGCCAGCGGTATGCCAGAAGGATATCCGATACCGCCGGGGAGATTTTTCGGACCGATTTGCCCATCTCCTGCGAGTATTTCATGACGAAGTGATCCGCGAGCAGGATGATATCGCTTCCCCGGTCGCGCAGGGGCGGCAGGTAGACGGGAAAAACGTTCAGCCGGTAGAAAAGGTCGGCACGGAACCGCCCGGTGGCAAGATCCTGCTCGAGGACCCGGTTGGTCGCGGCGATGATCCGGACATCGACCCGCACCACCCGGGCCGAGCCCAGCGGCTGGAACTGCTTCTCCTGGATGACACGGAGCAGCTTCACCTGCGCTGCGGCGGAAAGCTCCCCCACCTCGTCCAGGAATATGGTTCCCCCGTGCGCCTCCTCGAACCGTCCGCGCCGCTGGTGGAGGGCGCCGGTGAAGGCCCCCCGCTCGTGTCCGAACAGCTCGCTCTCGATCAGGGTGTCCGGAATGGCTGCGCAATTCACCTGGACCAGGGGACCCTTGAGCCGGGAGCTCTTCCTGTGGATCGCGCGGGCGACCAGCTCCTTGCCCGTTCCCGTCTCCCCGTGGACCAGCACCGTCGTGTTGGAGTCGGCCACCTGCGCCACGAGGCCGAATACATCCTGCATGACCTTGGAGTGACCGATGATATCCGGGGAGGGAGTTTTTGTGCGGCCCACAATCCCGCGGAGGCGCCGATTCTCCTCCTCGAGGGCGCGGCTCTGGACCGCCTTGGCCAGAAGCTCGGCGACCGACGACAGAAGGGCGAGCTCGCGTTCCAGATTTTCCACCTGGCGCGTCACCTTGTCGGCCGAAAGGACCCCGACGACCCGGGCGTCATAGATGATCGGTACGCACAAAAAGGTCAGCTCCGACCGGTTCAGGAATCGCCGGGCCCCGGTCCGATCGAGAAAAAGGGCCTCCTTGCCGAGGTTCGCGCAGGCCATCGGCCTGCCGGTCTGCGCCACCTTTCCCGTGATCCCCTCGCCGGGCTGGTAGATGACGCTCTTGCCCGCGATGTCCACACCGTGCGCCACATCCAGCCAGGCATCCCCCGTCTCGCGGTCCATGAGCGAGATCATCCCCCGCTCCATCCCCAGGCGGTCGCTCATCTCCTGCAGGGCCGAGACAAGCTGCTCCCGCAGATCCCGCGGCTGGGCGAGGATCCTGGCGATGGCATGCAGCGCGGCCAGCTCTTCGTAGTTGTGAATGCTGAGCTCCTCCGTCCCGGGGATGCCGATCCGCGACGGCCGCCAAAGTTTTGATGTCATGATGGAAGCGGTTCTCCCGACCGTGTGTACGACGCCGTCCTGAAGGATCTGCGTTGCCCCGGGTATTGGCCGCGCGGCGGGAATGTCCGTTGGACAGCACCGTCGGGATTCCTTCCACCGCCCTGCGGGTCCGGGGCCCCCGGCGCGGGCCGGGAAATAGTTGCCTTTTTACGGCGCACTAGGTACAGTACCACGGCTTGATACAAAAATGCAAT
>JBFMBA010000190.1:0-10837 GCA_040755475.1 Thermodesulfobacteriota bacterium | reverse complement strand
AAGGAATGATGAACCCGGCCTGCCGCGCCGCCCTGGAAGCGGCCCTCCGCATCCGGGAGGCCCAGGGCGGAGAGATTACCGCGATCACCATGGGTCCACCCATGGCCGAGGAGGTCCTCCGCGAGGCCATCGCCCTCGGGGCGGACCGCGGGGTGCTGCTCTCCGATCGCGCCATGGCCGGCGCGGATACCTCGGTAACCTCCTTTACCCTTGCCCGTGCCATTGAGAAGATCTGTCCGCGGTTCGATCTGGTCCTGTGCGGATGCGCCACGAGCGACAGCGAAACCGCCCAGGTCGGCCCCCAGCTGGCGGAAGAGCTCCAGGTCCCCGGCGTCGGTTATGTGGAAGAGATCACCGTGTCCGGGCGCGCGGTCCGGATGGAGCGGCTGGCCGACCACTTTCTGGAAACCCTGGAAATGGATCTCCCCGGTCTGATCACCGTCACGACGGGCGTCCATGCCCCCCGCCATGTGCCGCTGGGCGGGCTTCAGGCGGCCTTCGATGCGGCGGACATCGTCCTGTTCGACGCCGCCTCCCTGGGTCTGGATCCGGCCCAATTGGGCGTCAAGGGGTCCGCCACGACCATCCTCGGCGTCAACTCGCCGGCGGCGGGGAAGAAGAATATCGTTCTGACGGGGACCCCCAAGCGGATCGTGGAGCAGCTCTTTGAGAGCTTCGACGACAAGATCGGCGGCGCCATAGGCAAGGATCTGAAACGGGACAAGAAGTCATCATGAGTGCAAAAAGAAGGGCCATCTGGGTTTTCGGGGATTACCGCAACTATTTTCAGAACCGCGTCACCCTCCAGCTCCTCTCCCGGGCGCGCGACCTGGCGAAGAAGATCGACGGCGAGGTGTGCGCCGTGGTGTTCGGCCACTGGACCGAGGAATGGGTCGACGATGCGCTTTCCCAGAATCCCACCTTCTGCGGGGTGGTGGGGGAGTACATCGCCCATGGCGCGGACAAGGTCTACCTGACCGACCATCCGCGGCTGGCGGCCTACAGCATGGAGACTTACGCGCTCCTGATGGAGCGGCTGGCGAAGCGGGAAAAGCCCGAAATGATCCTGATCGGGGCGACCACCTTCGGGAGGGAGTTCGCCCCCCGGGTGGCCAAGCGCCTGGGGACGGGCCTGACCGCCGACTGCATCGGCCTGGACATGAACGATGCGGGGCTCCTCGTTCAAACAGCCCCTTTCTTCGGTGGAAACCTGGTCGCCCAGATCGTCACCCCGGAAAGGCGGCCCCAGATGGCCACCGTCCGCCCCGGGACCTTCCAGGAGATTCCCCATGATTCCTGCCGGACGGGCAAGGTGGTGAAGGTTCCCCTGCCAAAGGACCTTCCGGCCGACCGGGTGCGGCTGATCCGGGTGGAACACCGCCCGCCGCGCGGACGCAAGATCGAAGACGCCCATGTCGTCCTTTGCGGCGGCCGGGGCTTGGGAAGCAAGAAGAAGTTCGCGAAACTGTACGAACTGGCCGAGCTTCTCAACGGCGAGGTGGGCGCCACGCGCCCCGTGGTTTATGCCCACTGGGCGGATCATGATGCGCTTGTCGGCCAGGCGGGAAAGCATATCAAACCGCAGATCCTCTTTTCCTTCGGGATCAGCGGTGCCATCCAGCACACCGCCGCCTGCAACGGCGCGAAGTTCGTGATCGCGGTCAACAAGAATCCCAACGCCGCCATGATGAAGAAGGCCGACGTGGCCATCGTCGCCGACGCGAGCCAGTTCTGCACCGCCCTCATACAGGAGCTGAAACGCAGCATCCGTTAACAGGGCTGTTGAAAAACGCTTATCTGCTGCGTTCCCTCGTCCTTCGTCGCTGCGACGTACCAGTCAAGTACGCCTCGCTCCTCAAGACTTCGGAGGCCTTGCATCTGAGCATTTTTGAACAGCCCTGTTTCGCTGACCTGTCATAATCCGAGGCGGCCGGCAACGCCCCGCATCGCTCCCAGCGAAATCTCCACAAATTCCTCCAGCGGCAGTCCGATCCTTTCGCACTCGCGGATCGTCTCGCGGTTCACCGAGGCGGCAAAGGCCTTCTCCTTCATCCGCTTCGTGACGGATTTCACCTTGACGCTGGCGATCTTCCGGTCCGGATAGACGAGGGCCGTGGCCACGATCAGGCCGGTGATCGTCTCCCCGGCGGCGAGCGCGTGCTGGAACAGCGTCTGCCTCGGCGTGGCGCAGACCGCCTCGTTGTGCATTTTCACCGCATTTATGATTTCGGGATCGAGGCCCGCCTCCGCGAGGATCCGCTCCGCTTCGCAGCCATGGCGGGCCATATCGCCGCCGACCGCCTCGATGTCGATGTCGTGGAGGAGCCCCGCCAGCCCCCATTTTTCCTCATCACCGCCGAGCCGGCGCGCCAGCGCCCGGAGGACCGCCTCCGAGGCGTAACAGTGGTCCAGCATCCTTTCGTTCTTTACGTAGCGCTTCAGCAGGGCTTCCGCTTCATCTCTGTTCATGTGGCTCTCCTTTCCTCTGGTCGGGCCGGCTGTTCCGGCAATCCGGGGGGTGGTTCAGGCCGTTGTGGCGAATGTGTAACCGATGCCCCTGACCGTCAGGATGTACCGGGGGTTCTCCCGGTCCGGCTCGATCGCGGCCCGCAGGCGGCTGATGTGGACGTCGACGGTACGGGGTTCTACGAAGGTTTCGTCCCCCCAAACGCGATCCAGCAGCTGGTCGCGGCTGTACACATGTCCGGGATGGCGGGTAAAAAAACAGAGCAGTTTGAATTCGCGTGAACTCAGGGCCACAGGGTGACCGTCCACCGTGACCCGACAGGAGCCGTAATGAACGTGAAGGCCCTTAAAATCGAATGTCTCGGCGCTGTCCCTGTCAGAGCGCTCCGACCGCCGCAGGACGGCGCGGACGCGGGCAAAGAGCTCCCGGACGTGAAACGGCTTGGTGATGTAGTCATCCGCCCCGAGCTCCAGCCCCAGGATCCTGTCGACCGGGTCGGATTTGGCGGTGAGCATGATGATCGGCAGAGAGGCTGTCGTCTCCTGGCGGCGGAGACGGGCGCACACCTCCATGCCCGACAGCTCGGGCATCATTAAATCGAGGATAACCAGGTCCGGCTTTTCCGAAAAAACCATTTCTAAGGCTTTCTTCCCGTCATAGGCCCTTAAAAGGGCGAACCCCTCGCGTTCGAGATTGAAGGCCACCAGCTCCACGATATCCTTTTCGTCATCGGCAACGAGAATCTTCTTTTGCGTCACGTCGATTCCTGAAAGAGGGGAAAATGAAGGGAGACGGTCGTGCCTCGGCCCGGCGCGCTCTCGATGACCATCCGCCCGCTATGCACCTTCATCAGATGTTTGACGATCGACAGGCCGAGCCCGGTTCCGCCCAGCTCCCGGGAGCGCATTTTATCCGCCCGGTAGAACCGCTCGCCCAACCGGGGTATTTCGCTCTTCGGGATGCCGACGCCGGTGTCGGTGATCTGCAGGATCAAATCTTGTTCCGGGCCGGTAGACGCGGAGATGATGATGGTTCCACCTTCCGGCGTGAATTTGACGGCATTGTCAAGGATGTTCAGCAGAATTTGCATCAGTTGGTCCCTGTCGGCCCTGATCGAAGGCAGGTCTTGAGGGATTTGCTGTTGGAGCTTCAACTTCTTTTCGGAAATCCGCTCGGCGATGACAGTCAAAACTTGATGCAATGTGTCGTCGAGGGGTAATTGCTCCGGATGAAAGCGGGTTTCGCCCGATTCGATGCCGGTCAGAATCAGGAGATCATCGACAAGACGGTTGAGCCGCTGGGCATTGGAATGGATGATTTGCAGGAATTCCTGGATCTTCCCCCGGTCGTCGAGGGCCCCCTGCCGCAGCGTTTCCACGAAACCGATGATCGCCGTCAGCGGCGTTCTGATTTCATGGGTCACGTTTGCGATGAAATCGGTGCGGATGCGCTCCAGCTTTTTCAGCCGGGTCACATCGTGGAAAACCAGCATCGTTTTCTGCTCTCCGTCTGTCTCGCCGTAAAAATTGGAGAAAGTGACGTCCATGATGACCGGCGGGTGATGACCGAAAACGATCTCTTCGCAGAGGGTCTCTTCCTTCTCCCGGTATCGTTCCAGCGCGTCGTGGAGTTTGCTGTTTCTGAAAGCCTCCAGAAGCGTCTTTCCGATGACGTCCGCGCTCTGCCGGCCCGTCATCGCTTTCATCCCCCGGTTGACCGACTCGATCCGGTTTTCGTCATCCAGAACCAGGACCCCTTCTCGCATGCTGGAGAAAACCGATTCCAGTTTTCGCTTTTCCACGTCGGCTGTCTGGATCTTTTCCTGGAGAGCCGTCACCATATCGTTGATACATCCCGCCAGTTGTCCGATTTCATCCCGCGTGTCGATCCTCAGTGTCCCGGAGATGTTTCCTGTGCGCACCTGCCCGGCGAAGGCCGTCAGTCTGCGGATGGGGGAGAGTATCTTCAGGGAGATCAGCAGAGCGATCGTCAGGGAGAAACCGACAATCGCCAGGACGATGGCGATAACGGTTGTTGCCATCCCAAGAGTGGCCAAGTCGATTTCCGTAACGGGCCGCGAGAGGCGGATGTACCCCGTCATCTTCGATCCTTCCCGAAGAGCGACGGTCAAGTAGATCATATCCTTCTTCAGGGTGGTGCTGTAGCGAACCGCTTTTCCCACGCCTCGTAGTCGGGCTTCCTGAATCTCCGGGCGGGTGAGGTGATTGTCCATCTGACTGATGTCGCGTTCCGAATCCGCGATCACCTCCCCAGTGGTGTGGATCAACGTCAGACGGGCGCCGGCGCGCCGCGCCAGTTCCTCCGCATTTCTGGCGATTTCCCTCGCCGGCATCAAAGCGATGATTCGGGCCTCGGCTGCTATTTCGTCATCGATCCGGGCAGATAGATCCGTCCGCAGCTCCCGTTCGATCAGGTAACCGGCGACGATGACGACGGCAATCCCGACCGCGAGAAAGGCGAAAAAGAATTTATGAAAAAGGCGCAGATTCATCCGTTTTCCGCTGAGGCCGGTTTGTGCCGGACGCTCTGACCCGTGACCATGTAAATGACCATGTCCGCTATACCCTCCGCGTGGTCGGACACCCTCTCCAGAAGCTTCGATATCTGGGAGATGATCAGCGACCGGTGTATCGTGTGCGGGTTCTCCATCATGAAGGTAAGCAGTTCGCGAAAGATCTGTTCATTGAGATTGTCAATGATCTGGTCGTCGCGTCTGACCTTGTGGGCCAGCGCCACATCTTCGTTGATGAAGGCATCCAGGCTTTCCTTGATCATTCCCTGAGCCACTTCCGCCATCCTCGGCAAATCGATATAGGGTTTCAACAAAGGTTCCTGGTTTAAAATAATCGCCTTTTCCGCGATGTTGACGGCCATATCGCCGATCCGCTCCAGGTGTCCGTTGATCTTGATCGCCGTGGTGATAAACCTGAGATCCCGCGCCGCGGGTTGCCGCAGGGCCAGCAGCCGGATGCATTTATCCTCTATTTCCGTGTCCAGCCTGTCGATCAGGGTGTCATTGGCAATGACCTGCGTGGCGAGCTCCGTGTCCCGGTTCAAGAGGGCGCTCATTCCCTGTTCGATTGCCTTCTCGGTCAGGGCGCCTGCGTAGATCAGCTTGTCCTTTAGATCCCGTAACTCCTTATCGTACTGAATCCTGATGTGTCTTTTTTCTTCCATACGATGCCCCTTCTCGTCAACCGAATCTTCCGGTTACATAGTCTTCGGTGAGTTTCTGGGAGGGTGTGGTGAAGACCTTGTCCGTTCTGTCAAACTCGATCAGTTCCCCCAGCATCAAAAACCCGGTCCAGTCGGAAATCCGTGCCGCCTGCTGCATGTTATGTGTCACGATGATAATGGTAATCTGATTTTTCAGGATTTCGACGAGCTCTTCTATCTTTGCGGTGGATAAGGGATCAAGAGCGGAAGTGGGCTCGTCGAAGAGCAGGATTTCGGGGTTGACCGCCAGAGCCCTGGCAATGACCAGTCTCTGCTGCTGTCCTCCCGATAGTTCGTAGGCGCTCGTCTTGAGTTTGTCCTTCACCTCGGCCCACAGATGGGCCTGCTGAAGGGCCTTCTCGACCAGTTCGGTTTGATCGCCGGTTTTTTTGATCCCCTTGAGTTTGAGCCCATAGGCGATATTGTCAAATATGCTCATGGGGAAGGGGGTTGGTTTTTGAAAGACCATGCCTATGCGGCTTCTCAGGGCGATAAGGTCCATAGTATTCTCGAGGATGTTCTCCCCGCCGATCCATATCTCCCCTTCGTATCGGTTATTGGGATAGAGGTCGTGCATCCGGTTGAAGCAACGCAGCAGCGTCGTCTTGCCGCATCCCGAAGGGCCTATCAACGCGGTGACCGCATTTTTGTATACGGGAAGGTTGATGTTCTTGAGGACATGAACGTTCCCGGCGTAATAAAAATTCAGGTTTTTTACGGTTATCTCCGTTGACTCAGGCACTATTTATACCTCCACTTGATGATCAACCGTCCCAGTATGGTGAGGGCAAGGATAAAAACGGTAATCACGAGTGCGGCCGCCCACGCCTGGGCATGCCATATCTTATAGGGTCCCATGGCATACTGAAAGATCGTCGCCGTCAGCGAAGACATGGGCTGGCTCATATCCAGCGAGAAGAACGCGTTGTTGAAGGATGTGAACAGCAGCGGCGCCGTTTCCCCTGCCACCCTGGCGATGGAAAGAAGGATGCCGGTGAGGATGCCGGTTGCCGCTCCCCGGTAAACCACCTGGATGATCACTTTATAGTAAGGGGCTCCTAGGGCGAAGGCCGCCTCCCGAAGTTCCCATGGCACCAGGGAGAGCATGTCTTCCGTTGTTCTCAGGACGACGGGTATCATGATGATGGCCAGGGCAATGGCTCCTGCCCATCCGCTGAAATGCCCGACGGGTTTCACAAGGATCGCATAGACAAAGGTTCCGATGACGATGGAAGGAACGCTGACCACGATATCGGAAAGGATGCTGATGATCCGGGAGATCTTTCTGCCCCGCGCATACTCGGCCAGGAATGTCCCGCCGAGCACCCCGATCGGGATGCCGATCAGCGACGCGCACAAGGTGATCAGCAACTGACCGACGAATGCGTGCCGCAAGCCCCCGCCGGCCATGCCGGCCGGCACAGGGTCGTTGAGAAAGAGCGTCAGATTGAGCGCCTGGATTCCTTGCACCATCACATCTCCGAGGATGAATACCAGCCAGAACAGCCCAATGAAAGCGGAAACCGTGCTTATGGAAAGGGCGACAACCCCCTCCATTTTCCGTCTCTGTGCGGTCGTCATCGCGCGTACCTCCTGTCCGCTCTCAGAAGAAGGAATTTTGCTGCGGCAAGAAAGACGAAGCTCATGACGAACAGAACGAGGGCAAGGTAAAAGAGCGATGCCAGGTACACGTCCTTATCTGCCTCGGTGAACTCATTGGCAAGGGTTACGGTGATCGTTGCGGCGCTGTCGAAGAGCGAGGTGAATATCTGGTGCTTGTTCCCCAGGACAAAAGCGACCGCCATGGTCTCGCCAAGGGCGCGCCCCAGGGAAAAAAGGATGCCCCCGAAGACGCCGAGCTTTGAATAGGGGAAAACGATGTTCTTGATGACCTCCCACTTGGTGGCGCCGAGGGCGTATGCGGATTCCTTGACAACGTCCGGCGTCAGATTGAAGGCATCTCTGGCGATGCTTGCCGTAAAGGGAACGATCATGATGCTCAGTATGATGCTCGCCGTTAAAATGTCAATACCCATGGGCGTTCCCTGAAAAAGGACATTGACCCAGGGAATGTCGGCGGTGGCGCTCTTCAGAAACGGCTCGATCGTGTTGCCCATGATCGGAGAAAGGGTAAAGAGCCCCCACATGCCGTAGATGATGCTTGGAATGGCCGCCAGCAGCTCGATGGCGATGCCGATGGGCCCTTTCAGGAAATTCGGCGACACCTCCGTAACGAAGACGGCAATGCCCAAAGCGACAGGGATTGCCATGACCAGCGATAGCGCCGTGGTGACAACCGTGCCGTAGATGCTGGTCAACGCGCCGAAGGATTCCTTGACCGGATCCCAGTCTGTAGAAATAAGAAAGTCTATGACGCCGAATTTATCTATCGCGAGTGAGGATTCCTTGATAAGGACGAATAGAATGCCGATGATGAAGACGATGACCGTGCAGGCAGCTACTGCGGTAATCGATAAAAAGATGACATCTCCCGGATTGCGTTTCACTGTTACGGCCATCGAAGAGTTTCCTCTGAGTTATCAATCGGGGCGGGCAAGCACCTCACCCGCCCCGTTGTTTTATCCCCTGCCTATTGAATCCCGCTTGCCTTCCAGTAGGCCCTGATCCTGTCCTTCAAGGATGTCGGTAATGGCACGTATACCAACTCCTTTGCCTTGCGATCTCCGTTCCTGAAAGCCCAGTCGTAGAATGCAACAACCTTCCGGTTGGCGTCGGTCTTCTCCCGGGCAAGGAGGATGAAGGTGGCCCCCGCTATGGGCCACGCATTTTTCCCCGGTGCGTTCAAGAGCCAGAGGTAAAAATGGTTCTTCGGATCGAACGTGCCGGTGGCCGCAGCATCCTCGAACGTATCGAAACTCGGTCCGACAAAGGTCCCTGCTGCGTTTTTAAGGAGAGTATAGGTGAGCTTGTTCTGTTCCGCATAGGCAAATTCGACGTAGCCCGCGGAGTTTGCCGTCCTTTGCACATAGTTTGCCACCCCTTCGTTTCCCTTGGCGCCGATGCCGACCGGCCATTTTACCGCCGTACCCGCTCCCACCTTTGCCTTCCATTCGGGAGAAACACCGTTGAGATATTCGGTAAAAACGGCCGTCGTTCCCGATCCGTCCGACCGGTGGACGACCGTAATCTGGTCATGGGAGAGCTTTAGAGTGGGATTTTGCGACTTGATTTTGCCGTCATCCCAGTATTTGATCTCTCCCAGGAATATCTTTGCCACGGTGTCGGCATCGAGCCGGAGTGCACCTGATTTCAATCCGGCGATATTGACCACGATCACCACGCCGCCGATGACCGCGGGGAACTGCAGCAGCTTGCCCTTGGCGATCTGCTCGGGCTGTAACGGAGCATCGGACGCACCGAAATGCACCGTCCTCTCGGTAATCTGCCGGATTCCACCCCCCGAACCGATAGACTGGTAGTTGACCTGAACGCCGGTCGCCTTGTTGTAATCATAGGCCCATGCCGAGTAGACGGGAAACGGGAAACTGGCCCCCGCGCCGTTGATCCTGTCCGCCGCTTCTACCCGTCCGGGTGATAACATGCATGCCCATATCGCTACCACTGCAACTTGTAATATCGTTTTCACGTTTCCTCCTTTCGGTCCTGTTGAAAATCTATTCTTTCCGTTCCTGGAATGAGGCGTACAATATACGGGAGTTGTTACAGCAGTATTACAATTGGATTACGCTATGGTGAACGCCATGATGGAAGCCGCCGACAGGCTGCCGAAGAGGACCGCCAGGGGGGGCGAACACCGTCATGATCAGGAGCCGTATGTCATCTTCCGGAGGAGCGTATGTGGGATACCAGCTGAACCGAAGCGAAACAGCACGATCTTCCACGGCAGCAGCGACAGGGCCGCGAAAAAGGCGAAACACTTCTTGATGGCAGAGCTGTGAAACTTCCGTGAACAGCGGCCAGATCCTTGTATCACGTCGCCTTCCGATCCTGTTCCGCATAGCCGAGCTCGCACTCGATGATCGCCTTGCGCTTGTTCCGCTATGCAAAGATATCGAGCCTATCCGGACTGCCGTTATTGCGTGCTGCCCGTATAGAGGCAGGTGATGCCGAATGTGAGCGCGTATCGCTGCGGATGGCAGAAACCCGCCTCTTCCATGAGATCCATGAAGGCCCGGGGGGTGGGAAAATGGAGGATCGAGTCCGCCAGATAGCGGTAGGCCGCGGGGTTCCCCGAAAACAGACGGGCGACGCCGGGCAGCAGTCGTTTGTGGTACAGAACGAACAACCCCTGCCAGAAACGGCTCTGGGGGAAGTTCATCTCCAGGACGAAGACCTGTCCTCCCGGGACGATGACCCGCCGCATTTCGCGCAGGGCCGCCAGACGGTCCGGCATGTTCCGGATGCCGAAGGCGATCCCCGCCGCGTCGAAGCTCCCGTCGGGAAAGGGGAGCGCCATGGCGTCGGCCCGGAGCAGGTCGATACGCCCGGAAAGGCCCCGGTCTGTGATCTTTTGCCGGCCCGCGGCGAGCATTTCTCCGACAAAGTCGATTCCCGTCACGCCGATGCCGGGATGGCGGTTCGCTGCCTCTATGGCCAGATCGGCGGTCCCTGTGGCCACATCCAGAAGACGGAACGTATGGAAAAATCGCATCCTGCGGACGGCGAACCGGCGCCAGGCGATGTCACGCCCGAGGCTGAGCAGGTGGTTGAGAAAATCGTATCGCCCGGTGATCGTGGCGAAGATCTCGCGGACCATCCCGACATGTGTGTCCCGGCTGATCCCCGTCACCGGCGGATAGCGCTTCGGGTCCCCATCCCTTTTCGGATCGGTTTCCATGATGCCTATCCGCTTTCGTGTTTGCAGACCGCGGCGCAGAGGTCATCGAAGCCGTCCTTCCCCGCGGCCATCATCAGCGTGAGCGGCATGACCTTCCGCCCCTCGGCGACCATCCGTATGGCGGTCTCCCGGATGTCCCACTGGGCGTGGCGGTCTGCCCGGACGCGGCTGATGTGGTAAAGTTCGCGGGCGTTGACTCCCAGAGCTGCGCGCCGCCGGTGGGCGTTGGTCAGAATATAGGCCGCTGCCTCGGGTACGGCCCGGCGGATCGCCTCCCAGGTGTCTTCGGTGTTGGCGCAGACCTCCCGGAACGG
>JBFMBA010000189.1:0-6881 GCA_040755475.1 Thermodesulfobacteriota bacterium | reverse complement strand
CGCGATCCGTGGGGGCGACCGGGACGCCCTGGTGGCAGGTGCCGAGTGGATCGAGGCCGGCATGAGCAAGAGCGGACTTTTCCGCCAGGTCGGGATGCGGCAGATGCACGCGCTGATGCCGGAACTGATGAGCCATGTCGCCGGCCGGTTGCCGCTGCTCTTCGACAGGGAGCAGCTCGAGGAGGAAGTCGTCCCCCTGCTCGCGCCGGAGCGGGTGCGCAAAGCGCTGACGGAGGATCTCCTTCTCGTCCAGGGCCTGGAGGGCATCGGTCAGGCCGACCTGATCGCCGGGGATCCCCTGGTCCTGCGGAATCTGGTCCTCGCCCGGATGGCGCAGCTCCTCCCGTCGGGAGAGGCTACGCTGTACAAGGGGCATCTGGTTTCCGCGGACGGCGCCCATCTGATGATCGTGGCCGAACTGGCCGGCGCCGCCACCGATTCGGCCTATGTGCGGGCGATCCCCCCTCTCCTGGAGGAGCTCACGGAAGGACTCAACGGTCAATTCGCCGCCCGGGGGATCGCCTTCACGCTGACGGCCGTCGGCGCCTATCGCGCCGCCCTGGACAATGAAACGGCGGCCCGGCGGGACATGCGCAGGGCGATCTTCCTGACCACCGTCGGCATCGCCCTCTTGCTGATCATCACATTCCCGCGGCCGCTGATCGGGCTTCTGGCCCTGATCCCGTCCGCTGCCGGGGCGATACTCGCCCTTCTGGCCTGCTCGTTCCTGTTCCCCTCCATCTCCATACTCGCGATCGGCTTCGGAGGGGCCATCATGGCCTTCACGGTGGATCTGGGGATCGCCTATCTCCTGTTTCTCGACCGGCCCCACGAAACGTCAGGAAGACAGGCGGCGCGGGAGGTCCACACGGCGGAGGTTCTGGCCGTCCTGACGACGATGGGGGGCTTTCTGCTGCTCCTGACCAGCCGGTTTCGCATCCTGGCGGAAATCGGCGTATTTGCCGCCCTCGGGGCGGGCTTTGCCTTTCTGTTCGTCCATTGGGTCTTTCCCCTGCTCATTCCCGTTATGCCGCCGCCCCTCAAGCGCCGGAACATATGGCTGGGCCGGGTCCTGGACTGGGCGGCCCTGTCGGGCGGGAAGGCCGGGATCCTGTGCGCGGCGCTTTTCTTCCTGGCGATGCTTTTCTTCGCGCGACCCGTTTTTCACGCGGATATCCACGCCATGAATGCGCTGAGCGCAGAGACCCTGGCAGCCGAGGGCCTGTTCCGGAAGACCTGGGGGGACGTGACGAGCCGCGTCTATCTCATGATCGAGGGCGGCAGCCTCCGGGAACTGCAGGACGCGGGGGACCGTCTGGCCGGCATGCTGACGGAAGACCGCAAGGGGGGAAAAATCGAGGCGGGCTTTGCCTTGGCCGACCTGTTTCCCGGGGAGGCGTTGGCACGGAGCCGCGCCGCCGACTGGCAGGCTTTCTGGACGCCCCGGCGGGTGGCGGACCTCAAAGGGGAGCTGCGCCGGATCGGCGGGGAAATGGGGTTCACCCCGGACGCGTTCCGGGCTTTCACCGACTCGCTTTCCGGACCTGCTCCGGCAGCGCCGGCGATTCCGGAATCCTTCGCCGGTTTCCTGGGAATCGCCCGGGAAGAATCGGGCTGGGTGCAGGTGTCGATGGTGACCCCCGGTCCGGCCTATGACGCCGCGTCCTTTTTCTCCCGCTATGGGAAACCCGGGCTGGCGGGCGTCTTCGATGCGGGGCTTTTCGGAAAACGTCTGGGGGACGCACTGGTGTCGCTTTTCACGGAGATCGCCCTGATCGCCGGGCTGGGCATCATCGCCGTTGTATTTCTTTTTTTCCTGGACGGGCGGCTGTCCCTCATCGTGCTGGCGCCGGTCACCTTCGCCCTTGTCTGCACGCTGGGGACCCTCAACCTACTGGGGCAGAAGCTGGACATTCCCGGCATCATGCTCTGGATCGTCATCATGGGGATGGGCATCGACTACGGCATCTATTACGTCTGCGCCTATCAGCGGAATCCCGATGAGCGGCACCCGTCGATGGGGCTGATTCGTCTGGCGATCTTCCTGGCGGCGATGACGACCCTGATCGGGTTCGGCGTCCTGGCGGCCGCCGGGCATGCTGTCCTCAAAAGCATCGGCGTCACATCGCTTCTGGGGATATTCTATTCGCTCCTCGGGGCCTTTTTGATCGTTCCGCCCCTGGTGAAGCGGGTTCTGATCCCCGTCGAGCTGCCGCCCGAAACGGTCCGGGCGGGATCCCCCCGTCACCACCGGCGGGTCCGCCTGCGGTATCGCCATGTGGAGGCCTTTCCCCGCCTCTTTGCCCGCTTCAAGATGGCTCTGGACCCCATGTTCCCCCGCCTCGCCTCGTTCGTGAGGAAACCGGGACGGATCCTCGATATCGGGTGCGGCTACGGCGTACCCTCGGCATGGCTTCTGGAGCTCTTCCCCGACGCCGAGGTATCCGGTCTCGATCCGGACGGAGAGCGGGTACGCATCGCCCGTCAGGCGCTCGGTCCGCGGGGGGACATGCGGACAGGCCGGGCGCCGGACCTCGACGGGCTGCCCGGGGGGGCTGATACGGCCCTGGTCCTGGACGTGATCCATATGCTGGACGACAAAGATCTGACGGAGACCCTCAACGCACTGCGCCGGAAGCTCCTGCCCGGCGGCCGGCTCATCATCCGGGCGACGGTTCCCGGGGGCGGGCCCAGGACCTTGATGGGGCGGCTGGAGGCGCTCCGGCTCAAGATCCGCCGGCTGGCGCCCCATTACCGCCAGACGGCCCGCATCGAGGCGCTGATCGTCGCGGCGGGCTTTTGCATCGAGGCGACGCAGCAGGACGGGCCGGACAGCGAGGAGTGGTGGTTCGTGGCGCACGACGGTACGCCCTTGCGGACACGGTGCTGCGGGGAGGGGGCGCCGCCGGCGCCTCCCCATGCCCCTCCCGGAAATCGCAACGGCATGGCGACTACAGCAGGGAACGGAGCACCACGGGGGGTATCGCGGTGAAGGATTTCTTCTACCGGTCCCTCATGTTTCTGACACGGCGCCTCGGGGCCTGGATCTTCCTGCTGTTGGCCTGGCCCGTGGCGACGGGGCATTTCCTGTTCTTTCCCCGCCGCGTCGCCGTCAGCGTCCGTTTTTACCGCCGCCTTTTCCCGGAGCGGGGCCGATGGCACGCCCTGTGGTGCGCCTGGCGCCAGTATCACCACTTCGTGCATCCCTTCCTGGATCGGATCCTGCTGGAGGAGGGGGTGGATATGGAGACAACCTACGAGGGGTGGGAGCATATCACCGCCGCGGCCGAAAGCGGCCGGGGAGGCATCATTCTCATGTCCCATGTGGGCGGCTGGGAAATCGCCGCTCAACTGCTGAGCCGCTACGGCCGGAAATATCCCCGCTTTCGGCTGCTGCTCTATCTGGGGGAGAAGCACAGGGAGCAGATAGAGCGGCGCCAGAAAAGAAGCGTGGCGCAGAGCGGCATTCGCGTCGTGGCCGTTCCCAAAGACGGCGGGACTCCCCTGGACATTCTGGAGGGCCTCACATTTCTGCGGGAGGGAGGCCTGGTTTCCCTGACGGGCGATCGTCTCTGGGGCCGGCGGCAGCGCGGCGTCACCGTGCGGTTTGCCGGCGGCGAGGCGCGCATTCCCGAGATGCCCTACATCCTCTCCCTGCTCTCCGGTTCGCCGATCCTGATCTCTTTCGTCCATCGCACGGGAAGACGGCAGTACCACTTCGTGACCGGGCCGCCCCTTCCCATGTCTGCCGATTCCCGGTCCGAGCGGCGAAAGGCCGTCGAGACGGCCGCCCAGAGGTACGCCGATCTGCTCGAGCGGACCGTCCGCGCCCATCCGGAGCAGTGGTATCACTTCGAGCCCTTCCTCAGGGATGACGGCGATGGGGATTCAAAGAGACGGTCCTGATCTCTCCCCTTCCGGCGGTGCCTTTGTCCCCCTGGACGAAAGGGGGCTCCGTCCGGCTCATCCCTTCCGTTCGCGGTCCGGTGTGATCCCGGCCAGCGCCTTGGCCAGCTTCACCTTCCTGTCCAGATTCCCTTCGCGGAGGATCATCACCCGCTGTGCCTGAGGGGAGCCGGCGCCGTGCATCGATTCCACCAGGGCCGTCCCCCCGGTCATGCTCTCGATCAGCCGGCCGATCTTGATCCGGTCTTCGGTGGGGATGCCCGCCACGCCGGAGAAATATTTCTTCACCAGATGCCCCGTCTGTTCGCTCTCCAGGTCGTATTCGCTGGGCAGCGTGGCCAGAAACCCGCCGGCCAGGTCGGCGGCCAGGCGGGCCACTTCAAAATGAAAGCGGGTGGCGTTGTGCTTGCCCACATTGGCCAGCATCGTGTCGACCATGTAGGCCCCGGACTCGGTCGGCCATCCCTCGGCTGCGCAGGCGATGGCGGAGCTGTAAAGGGTTTCGCCCAGGTGGATCATCTCGGTCACCTTGTCCCGGACATGGGCAGCCTTGGCGGTCCCCTGGACCTGGGCCAGATAGGTCACCGCCCCGGTCAGCACGTCGATCAGGCCGGTTTTGCACCCCCCGTAGTTGGCCCGGTGGTGTGCGGCGAACCGGTAGACCAGGGCGTTGGTGAATGCCGTCTCCCCGTCCATGAACACCCGCTCCCGGGGAATGAAAACATCCTCGAAGGCGATGAGCGCCTCGCCGCCGACCCCTCCGAAAAGGAAATTTCCGGAATCGATCCGCTCGCGGTTGTCCTTGCGGTCGTCGTTGGCCTGACGGCCGAAGACCATGGTCACCCCGGGGGCGTCGGCCGGTATCGCACAGACCACGGCGTAGTCCCTGGATTTCTCATCCATGACCGTGGTCGGCATCACCAGGATCTCATGGGAGTTGACCCCTCCGGTCATGTGCAGCTTGGCCCCGCGGATCACCAGACCGTCGTCCCGGCGCTCCACGATGCGGACATACTGATCCGGATCGGCCTGCTCGGACGGCCCTCTGGAGCGGTCCCCCTTGGGATCGGTCATCGCCCCGACCACCATCAGGTTCTCCTCCTGGATACGGGCGAGCCACTTCTTGAAACGCTCGAAATAGGCGGTGCCGCACTGCTTGTCGATTTCGTACGCCACCGAGTAGACCGCGTTGATCCCGTCCAGCCCCACGCAGCGCTGGAAGCATGAGCCGGTCTTCTGCCCCAGAATCCGCAGCAGCTTGACCTTCTTGATCAGATCCTCCATGTTCTGGTGCACGTGGGCAAAGCGGCTGACGGTCTTTCCGGTCAGATGCGAGACGGCCGTGGCCAGCTCCCTGTGTTCCGGGTCGCTCGCCAGGGCGTACGTAACGGCCGCGGCCCGGACGTGCGGGGCCGTCGCGGGGTGACGGGTGACATCCTTGATTCTTTTCCCCTTGTAATAGACCCTGTGTTCCAGCCTCCGCAGACTTCTCATGTAATCCTGGGCGGTTTTGATCTTCATTCCAATACCTCCTGATACGGGAGTGACCCTGTATTCGTGGACGGCTGACGGTTTGAGACTTCGTTATGTGACGGCATGGTGTTTTTCATACCCCAAAGGGGCGCAATAATCCAGCCCGGAGCGATGAATCGCCCGGATCCTTTCCCTGCCTGTTGCATGGGCCGTCGACCGCTGCGAGGGAGGGCGGTCCTTCCACGCGGGATACCCGCCGGAGGGAGGCCCGGCAGACGGCACGCCCGGACACCGGACAAACATCCTGATTCGCATTCACGGGTCCGAAGGCCTCTCGGGACCCAAGAAAAAGCTTGACAGGGCATGTCTTGTATACAATATACGATGTACGTGTCAATAGCCAAGGCGAGGGGCGTTCCCGCCAACATTTTCTTTTGAAAGGAGTACCCAGATGAAGAAACGATTGGTTGTAGACTGTGTGGTGCGCATGACGATTCTCTTGGCGGCGATCGGCCTGCTCTGGCACACCGCGTCGCTGACGGGTCACGCCGCGAGCGCGAAGTTCCCTGTGAAGCCGATCCTTTTCGTCGTGCCTTACTCCCCGGGCGGCGGAACCGACATCATGGTGCGCATCATCGACAAGATCGGCACCCAGCTCAAGGTATTCCCCCAGCCCCTGGTGATCGAGAACAAGAGCGGGGGAAGCGGCGTGGTGGGCAAATCCTACGCCAAGACCCGGCCGGCCGACGGATACACGATCACCGCCGCCGATGACAGCAGCACCGTCGTCGATCTCTTCGGCAACTCGCCGTGGCCTTACAATGACTTCACCTACATCGCCAAGCTGAACGTGGATTATCAGATGATCGTGGTCCGTACGGAATCTCCCTACAAGACGCTCAAGGACCTGGTCGCCGCGGCCAAGGCCCAGCCCAAAGCGATCCGGATCGGAGGCACCGGCGTGGCGCAGATCGATACCCTCCACGTGGCACGGCTGGAAAAGGCAGCCGGGATCAAATTCAACTATATCGGGTTCGACAGCGGCGGACAGGTGATGACGAACCTGCTGGGGGGCCATGTCGATTGCGCCATCGCCAACCCAGGCGAGGCCTACGAGCAGATCAGGGCGGGCAAGGTGCGGTCGCTCGGCGTCTCGTCCGACAAGCGGCTCGGCTTCGACTCGCCCATATTCAAGGAGGTCCCCACCTGGAAGGAGGCCGGCGTCGACCTGTCGCTGTCCCAGTGGCGGGGTGTGGCGGGGCCCAAGGGAATGGCCAAGGAGCCCACGGACTGGCTGATCGATGCCTTCAGAAAAATCACCCAGAGCAAGGATTGGCAGGAACAGTATCTCAACAAGTTCCTCCAGGTGGGCGTCTTCGTTCCCGGTGAGGAGCTGAGAAAGGACGCGGAAGAGGAATACGCGGTCTACAAATCCATCATGGAATCCGCCGGTATTGTCAGGAAGAAATAGTCGCCTCCGGTCGGGCGCGGCGGATGCCGCG
>JBFMBA010000188.1:0-22385 GCA_040755475.1 Thermodesulfobacteriota bacterium | reverse complement strand
GAACACGGCCAGGGGGTCAGACCGGAGGCGCAGGACCGCTGCCGACACCCCTTTTCCCATTATCTGAAGAATTTCTATGTAGATACGATCACGTTCCGGCCGGACACCCTGCGTTTCGTTCTGGAGCTGATGCCCGAGGGGCATGTCTTTCTGGGGACGGATTACCCTTATGACATGGCCGACAGGGACCCGGTCGGGTCGGTGCAGAGGGCCGTTGCCGACGAGGCGAGCAGACCGGCCGTCCTGAAGGGGAACCTGGCCGCGCTCCTTGGACTGTAATGCCCGCTGAAGGGAGAAACCGATGAAGATCACCGACAGGGTTTACGCGGTGCGCCATCCCTTCCGGCTGCTGTTGGGGGAGGGCATCCATGTCGAGCGGTTCGTCTATTCCTACCTGATCGTCGGGGAGTCGATCTGCCTGATCGACACCGGCGTCGCGGCTACGGCGCCTCTGATTCTCGAACTCGTCCAGAGCCTGGGACGAACCCCGGAGGAGATCTCCCTGATCCTGCTGACCCATGGCCATCCCGACCATATGGGCGGGTGCGGTCTGATCAAGAGTCGCTCGGGCGCCCGGGTGGCCGTCCATCCGGCCGAGAAGCGATGGGTGGTGGACCTGCAGGAGCAATACCGGGAGCGCCCCATACCCAACCTGTTCGAACTGGCGGGGGAAGGGGTGCCGGTTGAGATGGAGCTGGCCGACGGGCAGCGGATCGCCCCGGAGGACGGAAAGGCGATTCGGGTGATCGGGACGCCGGGGCACTCCCCGGGATCCGTCGCCTTTTTTGACGAAGCGGACGGGGTTCTCTTCTCGGGGGACGCCGTCCCTGACGAGGGCTCCATTCCCATCTACACCGATCCCTCGGCCCTGGTGGCCTCCATCGGGAAGCTTGCCGGCATTGCCGGCGTCCGGGTGCTGCTGTCGTCCTGGCATGACCCCGTCATCGGAGAGGGGATCGGGGACATCATGGAGAAGGGCCGCCGGACCATCGAGCGGACCGGGGCCGTGGTCCGCGAGATCCATGACAGGGAGCCGCATCTGTCCGGCGCGGCGCTCAGCCGGAAGGTCCTGGAGCAGCTGGGGATCAGGCTGCCACGGGTGCTGTTCATGGTGGAGGCTGCCATTCACAGCCACCTCCCCCGGCGGGCAGAGTCCGGGCCTTCGGGATGACCGGTCACGCAGAACCGGGACCGTCACCCCCCGCCCCGCCTGAAGGCCGCGCCGGAGGGTCCTGCGCCCGACCCTTCAGGCCTCCGTCGGTTCCGGTGAACGGGGCTGCGGAATCCGGGATCAGGTTCCGGCGACCCGGCGAGATTTTTTCTTCAGTGCAGTGATGCGGTGCCGCAGGGAGACGGCCTTTTTCCGGTCGTCCGCTTCCAGGGCCTGCAGACGCATCGCCCTGATTTCGCGAATCTTCGCCTTGATCTGGGCCCTGGTCATCTTGAGTTTGACAACCTTTTTCGCCGGCTTGGCGGTCGGTTCATCCTTGATGCCCCGGGCTTCCCTGATGAAGGCGAGCAGCTCGTCCTTCTTCATGTCGTGAATGGCCGTGGTGTGCGGAATCACCATGGCGACTTCACGCAGCTCCTTGACCGTCATCCGTTCCAGGGGCTTGTCTTCGTGCGATTCCTTCTTCTTGGTTTGCTCTGCCATCGCGTCTATCCCTCCTCATCTCTTTCGGTGATTATCGGGGCATCCACTTGCAGCGCTGAAAAGGTGTTGCAACATTGTGTACCATACTATCCCGGGAAGGATCAACCCCGCCGTGGAACCCGGTAGGGCACAAACTCCTTGACATTCGGGTGCGTTCTGCATAACCTCGCCGGCATAAAAAAAGGAACGCGTCCCACCATCGAAAATGAAACCCCTCGAGATAACATAGGGTTTCTCTGTGCCGGCGGGTCCGGGCCGTGCCGCCGATCTAAGAGGATCTCTGAGCATGTTCGACCGTCTGCTGTTCACATCGCTGCCCGTCCTGTTTTCGCTCACTCTTTTTGTAAGCGCGGGGCTCCTTTTTGCCGTCGAGCTGATGATCGCGAAGATGATCCTGCCCCTGCTGGGCGGCACGCCTTCGGTCTGGAATACCTGCATGATGTTTTTCCAGGTCGTGCTGCTGGCGGGCTACGGATATGCCCATCTCTCCGGCACGAAAGCCGGGGTATCCCGCCAGATCATCCTACATCTGGCGATCCTTGCCCTGGCCTGCATCGTCCTGCCGGTGGCCATCCCACGGCAATGGGCGCCATCGGCTGAGTCGAACCCGATAGGGGGCGTCCTCCTGCTGCTGCTGATCGCGATCGGTCCGCCCTTTTTCGTCCTCTCCGCTACGGCGCCGCTGCTGCAGCGGTGGTTCGCCCGTACCGGTCATCCCTCGGCCGGAGATCCCTACTTTCTTTACAGCGCCAGCAATCTGGGCAGCATGCTGGCCCTGATCAGCTATCCCGCATGGATCGAACCGCATTTCAGGATGGTCCAGCAACGCCTCTTCTGGAGCGTGGGGTATGTGGTCCTGGTGGTCCTGACCGTCCTGTGCGCAGCCGCCACGAAAAAATACCGGGCGGTCTGCCCGCCGGACGGAGCGGAAACCGCAGCCGATCCGGCGGAGGCCTGCGTCGGCCAGGATCCGCCGCCTGCGCCCAGGGAGCGCGGCAGATGGGTTCTGCTTGCCTTCGTGCCGTCGAGCCTCATGCTCGGAGTCACGACCTTTTTGAGTACGGATGTGGCCGCCATTCCGCTCTTCTGGGTGATACCGCTTGCGCTCTACCTGCTGTCTTTCATCATCGTCTTTGCCCGGGTTCCCGCCTGGGTCCACAGCGCGTCGGTGCAGCTTTTCCCCTTTTCGATCACCGCCCTGATCGTGATGAATTTCTCCGACATCGATGTCCCCAAATGGACCTCTTTCGCTTTGCATCTGACGAATTTCTTTCTCTGCTGCATGGTCTGCCACGGGGAGATCGCACGAACCAGACCGGCGACGAAACATCTGACCGCTTTCTATCTGCTGCTTTCCCTCGGCGGCATGCTCGGAGGCGTTTTCAATTCCCTGATCGCGCCGCTGGTCTTCACCACGGTCTTTGAGTATCCCCTCATTCTGATGCTCGGTGCCATCCTCCTGCCCGTGAGATTTAAGAAAAGCAGCCTTTTTTCAAAGCGGTGGATCGATATTGCCCTGTACATCACCGTTCCCGCCGGCGCGGCTCTGCTCGCACAGGGATCGGCGCAGCAGTGGCATGCGGTCGGTGAGGGGCTTTCCCGGTTCGCAGACATGCTGCGCATCCAGCCGCAGACACTCGGCCTGACCGTCAGTTACGGGGTCCTCGTGCTTGCCTGCTGTGGACTGGTCTACCTGAGAAAGCCGTACCTGTTCGGAATGGCGGTGGCAACCATGCTGCTGACCTTCGTCGTGTCAAAGGACCTCAGGCGCGACATCGTTCACCGGGAGAGAAGCTTTTTCGGGGTGTTGACGGTCACAAAAGACGCCGACGGAGCTTTCATGAACCTGTCGCACGGTACGACGCTGCACGGCAAGCAGTGGCTCAACCCGTCGAGCCGCCACGAACCCGTCTCCTATTACCATCGCAATGGGCCGGTGGGTGATGTGTTTTCCGAATTCAGCGGCATGAAGAAGAAAGCGCGCATCGCCGTGACCGGACTGGGGACCGGCAGCCTTGCCGCCTATGCCGGAGCGGGGCAGGAAATCGATTTCTACGAAATCGATCCGGCAGTGAAGCGGATCTCCACAAATCCTGCCTATTTTTCCTTCCTGAGCCAGAGCCGGGCAAAGTGGAAAGTCGTCCTGGGGGACGCCCGCCTGACTATGGAGGAGGCGCCGTCCGGTCATTACGGCCTGATCATACTGGATGCCTTCAGCTCGGACTCGATTCCCGTGCATCTGCTGACGAAAGAGGCCGTGGACCTCTACTTCTCGAAGCTGAACCGGAGCGGGGTGCTGATGATTCACATCACGAATCGGTACGTGAACCTTGCGCCGGTCCTGGCGAAACTGGCCGACGAAATGGGCCTTGCCGACAGGCTCCGCGACGATGACGGGGATTCCGAAACCGGCAAGGACGGCTCCACCTGGGTCCTGCTTGCCCGCAGCGAGAAAGATCTGGGCGGCCTTTCCGCCAGCAGCCTCTGGCAGAGGATTGAGACCCGAAACACGGTCGCCGTCTGGACCGATGATTTTTCCAATATCCTTTCCGTGTTCAAATGGTAGGAGATGGGTGGTGCGATCGGCTGAAAAATTTTTTCTTTGTTCTCCCCACGTTTCATGATATCATTCAGCCTGTTCCTTGACGATTCCATTTTTGAGCAGGCCGATTGCTTGCCGCATTGCACCGGCAATGCATGCGCGGGATGACGATGCCTGATGCAGTCGTGATAGCGATAGCGTTCTTGGCGCTGCTGAGCCTTTTTTTCTTCATCGCGACGGTCGCGGCGTTGCGAAGGCGGAAGCTCTTCGGTTCGGCGGTTCGCTTCCTGCTGGCCCTGGTTGCCCTGTTATCGGGTGGATTGCTCGGGACGATCGCCGTGGCCACGGGGGGGTACCGTGCCCTCACGCATGAAGAGATCGCCGCGGTGGTGAGAACCGAGCCTGTGGGGAAAAGCTCGTTCACAGCCCATTTCCGGTTTCCGGACGGCCGCGAGACGACATACCGCTTGACCGGGGACGCCCTGTACGTGGACGCCCATATTCTCAAGTGGAAGCCGGTTGCCAATATACTGGGCCTGCATACGGCTTACGAGCTGGACCGCGTTGCGGGCCGATACATGGATCTCAAGGAGGAGCGGGAGGGAGCACGCACGGTTTTCTTGCTGTCCCAGGAAAAGCCGCTGAACATGTTTTCCCTGAGGAAGCGATATGCGCTGCTGGGGCCGCTGCTCGATGCGGAATACGGCTCCGCTTCCTTCTTCAACACGGACAAACCCGCAGAGTTCGAGATACGGGTTTCCACGACGGGGCTCTTGATCAGGAAAGTCGGACATTAGCACGGCAGTCCACAATTTCTATTCTATGAGGAGGTTGATATGAAAAAGGTCTTCGTTTTAATGCTGGGGCTGTTGTTTCTTGCGGGGTGCGGCGCTGCGGCCCGTGATTCCGGGTTCTATCAGAACAACACCATGTACCGAAACTGTGACCACCTCAAGTTCAGTATCTACGGCTACACGAAGGTCGATCCGAAGGAAGTGGAGAAGACCAAGTCGCAGAACTGGTGGGGTGTCACGATCTGGTCGCCCCCGAAGAAGTGATTCCGCTGCAGCGGCGTTCGACCGGTTGCGGGTCCTTTTAGGGAAAAGGGCGGTTCCCCGGGGAACCGCCCTTTTCCGATTAGCCGTTATGCAGGGTCCTGCCACTGCGGAGCAGGGCCGTTTTCAGCGCCCGTAAACGACCGACGGCAGCCAGAGCCCGATGGCCGGGAACAGGTAGAGCATGACGATGGCCAGCACCTGGATCGCCATGAAGGGCATCATGCCCAGAAAGATCTGGTTGAGCGTCACATGGGGCGGCGACACCCCCTTGAGGTAGAAGGCGGCCATGGCCACCGGCGGTGACAGGAAGGCCGTCTGGAGGTTCAGAGCCACCAGCAGGCCGAAGAAGAGCGGATCGATGTTGAAGGTCACCAGGAGCGGGATGAAGATCGGCATGAAGATGACGATGATTTCGGTCCACTCCAGCGGCCAGCCCAGCAGGAAGATGATGATCTGTGCCAGGATCAGGAACTGCAGCGGTGTCAGGTTGAGCGACTGCACCCAGCCGTTGATGATCTCCTGGCCGCCCAGGAGGGCAAAAGCCGCGGCGAAGATGCCCGATCCCACGAAGAGCCAGCAGACCATGGCGCTGGTCTTGGCGGTGAGGAATACTGCCTCTTTGAACATCGTCCAGTTGAAGCGCCCGTAGGCGATGGCCAGGACGAGGCCTCCGAAGGACCCCATGGCCGCCGCCTCGGTGGGCGTGGCGAGTCCCAAGAGGATGCTGCCGAGGACCCCCAGTATCAACAGCGCCAGCGGGAAGAACGAGGTGAGGAGCATCTTGAAGATCTCGAGCTGGACGAAGTTGAAAAAGAGATAGAACACCGCAAGTCCCGCGAGACAGATCCCCAGCGCAATCCAGAATCCCTTCGGGGCGGCGTGGCGCCCGATGGGGGCGGGTGGTTCCGCCTCCTGAGGGGGTGCGGCGTTCTCGACAGGCGGCTGCGGGGTCTCCACGGTGGCCAGGGGCTCCTGGCCGGGTTCCGCCGGTGGCTCCTGGAGTGCTCCCTCGACCGGCGGCTCCTGCAGGCCCCCGACCTCCATTGTGTCGGCAACACCGGTCGTATCCACGGCGCCCATCTCCTGCAGTCCCGATGTATCGACCAGCGTCGGTGCCGTCACGGCCAGATAGATCGATCCCATGAGAAGCGCAGCGGCAAGGAGCGGCAGGAGCGTGATCCCCAGATGGCTGACGACGGGAAGCATGGGGACATCGGTACGGCGCTTGCCGATCATCGCGCCGATCAGCCCCCGCACAACGTGGCTGGTTCCGCTGCGTGTGATCGAATCGGCGAAGGGGGGAAGGGGTACGTACTGGTCCTCGGCCGAGAGCGGCGGTGCGATGGACGGCCTGATTTTGGCGTAGACAATCACGTAGCCGACGTACAGTGCCGCCAGCATGAAGCCGGGGAAGAAGGCGCCTGCGTAAAGCTGCATGACCGAGACACCGGCGGTGGCGCCGTAGAGGATCAGAAGGACCGACGGCGGTATGAGGATGCCCAGGGTTCCGCCCGCCGTCACGGCGCCCGCCGCGACCCGGACGTTGTACCGGGCCTTGAGCATCGCCGGGAAGGCGAGCAGGCCCATCAGCGTCACCACCGCGCCGATGATCCCCGAGGCGGTGGCAAAGATCGCGCAGGTGATGATCGTGGCCACGGCCAGCGACCCGGGGATGCGCGAGGTGGCCAGATGGAGGCTCTTGAAGAGCCGCTCGATGAGCTGCGCGCGCTCCACCAGGTAGCCCATGAAGACAAACAGGGGAACCGAAATGAGCACGTCGTTGTTCATCACCCAGTAGGTGCGCTGCACCATCAGATCGAGAGTCTGCTGGACGGCCAGCGACGGGTTCACGCTGTGGTAGGCAAACCAGGTGAACATGGTGCCCAGCCCCATCAGCGTGAATGCCGTGGGGAATCCCAGCATGATTGCCACGACGATCAGCGCCAGCATGAGGAGTCCCAGGTGGCCGTTGGTGATCTGTGAGGCGGGCGGCATCATGACAAACAGGGTGATCACCACGGCGGCCATGATCGACAGTCCGAACCAGGCTTCCTTTTTCATTGGTCGCCCCCTTTCCGGACCGTAACGAACTCATCGAGCCGGGCGATATCCTCATCCCTGACATGCATCTGCTGCTTGAGTTTTTCCACATCGACCTCTTCAACGTCCTGGAGGCGCTGCGGCCATTTCCCGTCCCGGAGGCAATAGACGCAGCGGATGATTTCGACGATGCCCTGCAGGAGGAGAAACGCTCCCGCGACGGGGATGACCGTCTTGAAGTGATAGACGGGCGGGCCGTCGGCGGTGATCCCTGAGTGCTCCATAATCCGCCAGGAATCTCCGGCGTAGAGGTAGCCGGCCCAGCAGAGGGCCACCACCCCGGGCAGAAAAAAGACGAAATACAGCGTGAGGTCGAGCCCGGCCTGCAGTCGCTGGGGAAAGAATCCGTACAGGACATCGCCCCGCACATGGCCGTTCTTGGAGAGCGTGTAGGCGCCCGCCATCATGAAGAGTATGCCGTACATCTGGATCATTCCGTCGAAGGCCCAGTCATGGGGCGCGTCAAGGGCGTATCTGGAGAACACCTCGTAGGTGATCAGGAAGGTCAGCGACACGATGAGCCAGGAGAATGTTTTCCCTACAAATGTGCTGATTTTGTCGACGGTAATCAACAATTTCTGCATAGTCGCACCTATTGGTAAAAATCAGCCACCCGGGCGGTGCCCGGATGGCTGATCATCCATGTCGGATGTAATGACGGTTTCCCTGTGTCTTCTTTACTTTTTCTTCGGTTCCGCCTTCGCCGGGGCGGCCTTCTTGCCAAAGTAGTGGTTGTAGGCCATCCGGCGGTTCACGTTGTAATCCATGTCCCATTTTACAACGCGTTCGGCGAACTTCTTCTGTGACGCCTCGACCTCCCGGAAGAGTGTGTTACCCTCACCCTTCTTCTTCGCCGTTTCATCGTAGGCGACAAGCTGTTTCGCAAGGATCGCGTCGGGGGTTTTGTAGAACTTCACCTTGTCCTTGGTCTGCAGCTCGATGTAGTCCTGTGAGTAGCGGTCGCAGGATTTCCACCACATGTCCGACGAGGCCGCTTCCACGGCGTTCTCGATGATTGACTTCATCTTGTCGGGAAGCGCGTCGAACTTGGTCTTGTTGAAGAGGATCTCAAAAACCTCGGCGTTCTGATGGTAGCTCTGGAGCATGCACACCTTGGAAACATCGGGGAAGCCGAGCAGGCGGTCCGAGGAGGCGTTGTTGAACTCCGCCCCGTCCAGCAGACCCCGGTCCAGCGCCGGAACGATCTCGCCGCCCGGGAGGGCGTTGACCGCGGCGCCCAGGCCGGTGAACACGTCGATCGAGATGCCCACCGTACGGAACTTCATCCCCTTGAAATCCTCAATCTTCGTGATCGGCTTCTTGAACCAGCCGAGGGGCTGGGTCGCCATGGGCCCGTAGGGGAAGGAGACGACATTGGCGCCGATGGAAGCGTATATCTTCGCCAGCAGCGCCTTGCCGCCGCCGTACTTGTGCCAGGCCAGCATCATGTCGGCGTCCATGCCGAAGCCCGGGCCCGACCCCCACAGCGCCAGGGCGTTCTGCTTGCCGTAGTGGTAGACCTGCACGCCGTGACCGCCGTCGAGCGTCCCCTTGGAGACCGCGTCCAGCAGGTTGAAGGCCGGCACCACGGCGCCTGCCGGCAGCACTTCGATCTTGAGATCCCCGCCGGTCATGTCGTTCACCTTCTTGGCGAAGTCAACGGCGTACTCGTGGAAAATGTCCTTGGTGGGCCAGGTGCTCTGCCACCGCATGTTGATCGGTCCCTGGGCCTTGAGGACCGTCGGGAAGCCCAGCGTGGCGGCTCCGGCCGTCACCGCCGCGGCGGCTGTGAGGAAATTCCGGCGCGATACCCCCTTTTGCTCGTTTTCTTTCAACAGATCTTTCTTCGACATACATTCCTCCTGTGGTGTAAATGAAAAAAAATGAGAAATAAAACCGACGACGATACTGCCTGTTTCGGGGCCCTGCTTTGCGGGCAGCCCTCCCTAAAAGCCCCGCCCCGAGGGCGGGTATAAAAGCAATACAAAGACAGTTCCGTTGCGAGGGGTTCCGCCCTGCCGGACGGATACTACGGATCGGTGTTCGGAGCCCCGCTCCTGCTCAGCCCGGAGTTCGGATCAGGAGCATTGATGGGACGCGACCGGTAGACGCTGTGGAGAGGAACCGTTCCGGTGCGACGCATTCCGACAACCGATCACGATATTCATTGCGCTTCTGCTCCTTTTTCAGGCGTTTGTCAAGAAGAATTTTTACAATATTAGCCTATTACGTCGATTTGCGTCGGGCGGGCGGATGTGAATCGGATATTTTTTTGTGTCTGTTTCCGGGAAAAAATGGTATGCCAAATCCGATGTCGCTTGCGCCGTTTCCCTGATCCCTTGCAACCCGGAGGATTCTCACATGAAAAAACGCATTTTGGTGACCCGGGAGGTATTTCAGGAGGTGCTGGATTTTCTGGCGCCTCATTTCGAGGTTCAGGCCAATCAGGAAGACAGGGTCCTGACCGCAGACGAACTGGCGCTGGCCCTTGCCGACAGGGAGGGGGCCATGACCACCCTGACCGAGAAGATCGATGAGGCGCTCCTGAGCCGCTGTCCCCGGTTGAAGGCGGTCTGCAACATTGCCGTGGGATACAACAACATCGATCTGCCGGCCTGCAGTGCCCACGGTGTCATGGCGACCAACACCCCGGGTGTCCTGGACGATACCACCGCCGATTTTGCCTGGGCGCTGATCCTGGCCACCGCCCGCCGGCTCAACGAGGCCGAAGCCTACGTCCGGCAGGGATTGTGGGACAAATGGAAGCTCAAGCAGTTTCTTGGCCTCGATGTGCATCATGCCGCGCTGGGCATTGTCGGTCTGGGACGGATCGGCCAGGTGGTCGCGCGCCGCGCGACGGGTTTCGAGATGGAGGTACTCTATCACGACGTGCGGCGTGCCGCACCGGAGATCGAAGCCGCCTGCCGGGCCTCCTATGTCTCCAAGGAGGAGCTCTTCCGGCGGGCGGACATCGTCACGATCCACGTCCCTTACAGCCGGGAGACCCACCACACCGTGGGCGCCCGGGAGATCGCCCTCATGAAGAAAACGGCGATCCTCATCCATGCCGCCCGGGGCGGCGTGCTCGATGATGCGGCGCTGGTCCAGGCGCTTCGCGCGGGCGCCATCGCCGGCGCGGGCCTGGACGTCTTCGAGGGGGAGCCCGCCCTTCATCCGGGGTTCAAGGAACTCCCGAATGTGGTGCTCTCGCCGCACATCGCCAGCTCTTCCGAGAGCACCCGCTTCAAGATGGCCATGATGGCCGCGGAGAATCTGGTCGCCGCCCTGACGTCGGGCAACCCTCCGAACCTTCTCAACGCGGACGTGAAAAAGCGATAAATGCCGTCTTTCGGGAGGCACACACCACAGGAGGTCGCATCGTACACCATGGAAAAACCGCTGCACATGCTGAGTCTGATGGAAGCCGTCAAGGGGATCGGAAGCCGGCGATTCACCGCGGAACAATACACGCAGGCCCTTCTGGATCGGATCGCATCGCACGATGAAAAGATCGGGGCATGGGCCTGGCTCAAACCGGAGGAGGCGCTCAAGGCCGCCCGCGGCTCCGACCACCGTCTCAACACGGGTGGCGCGCCGGGACCGCTCCAGGGGATACCCATCGGGGTGAAGGACATCTTTGCCACCGCAGGTGTGCCCACGGAAATGGGTACGCCCGCCTTCGCCGGTTACATCCCCGCGGCGTCGGCCCGCGTGGTGGAAAGGCTCGAGGTCCGGGGCGCCTTCGTGATGGGCAAAACCGTGACGGCCGAATGCGCCTTTCTCCATCCGGGAAAGACACGCAACCCATGGAACCCCCTGCATACGCCCGGAGGGTCCTCCAGCGGCTCCGCCGCCGCCGTTGCGGCGGGATTCGTCCCTGCGGCGCTGGGCACGCAAACCAACGGCTCGGTCATCAGGCCCGCGGCCTTTTGCGGCGTCGTGGGCTTCAAACCGACCCAGGGTCTGATCCCTATCGAAGGGGCGCTTACCTTCAGCCACACCCTTGACCAGCCGGGTCTCTTCACCCGACACGCGGCGGATGCCGCCTGGCTTGCGGATGCCCTGTCCGGCCAGGAGGCGGCAGATGCACCGGCTGCCGCCGTGCAGTCCGAGGCGCCCCGACTGGCGGCCGCGAAAACCCCGGTATGGGACCAGGCGGGGGATGACGCCAAGGCGAATTTTGCCGAGAACATCCGTGTACTGCGCAAGGCGGGCGCCCGGATCGAGGAGGTTGAGCTGCCCGGGCCCTTCGGCGGGGCCCACGGGGCGATCCGCACGATCATGTCCGTCGAGGCCGCCTTTAATCTGGAAGCGCTCTCGCTCAGCAAGGCGCCCCTGCTCAGCGCAACCCTGAAGGATTTCATCGCCGAAGGCGGCCGGACGAAGGTGGTCGCCTACCTGCAAGCCCTGGCGCTGCGCACCGAACTGCAGGGGGAGCTGGACCGTTTCCTCGCCGGGTACGACGCGATCATCACACCTCCGGCGACGGGTGAGGCACCGGCGACGCTGGAGCAGACGGGAAACCCCGTCTTTTGCTCCATCTGGAGTCTCTGCGGGGTTCCGGCCGTCGCCATCCCGACGGGACTCGGGCCCCTGGGACTGCCCCTGGGAATGCAGATGGTCGGTCGGCGGGGCGAGGACCGGCGGCTCCTGGCGGCGGCGCGGTGGTGCGAAGGGGCGTTTTCCTTCCCGCCCCTGAGAGAAGAGCGGTGAATCTCCATCATCTGCTCAAGAAGCGCCTCGAGGAAAAGGGGCCCCTGCGTGTCGGCCTGATCGGCGCCGGCAAATTCGGGAGCATGTACCTGGCCCAGGCCGGCAGCACCGAGGGGATTCATATCGCAGCCATGGCAGACCTCGCTCCGGCCAGAGCCGCCGATGCGCTCAGGCGGACCGGCTGGCGCGACGGGCAGGGTTCGGCGGTCTCCCTTGCGGACGCCCTGGCCGGAGGCACCACCTTCATCACCGATGACGCCGCCGCACTGATCGCCTCCCCGGGACTGGATGTGATCATCGATGCCACGGGGAGTCCCTCCGCCGGGATTTCACACGTTCTTGACTGCTGCCGGTACGGCAAGTCCATCATCATGGTTAACGTGGAGGCGGACGCCCTGGCCGGTCCGCTCCTGGCCAGGCGCGCCCGCGAGGCGGGAATCGTCTATTCGCTGGCCTACGGCGACCAGCCGGCCCTGATCTGTGAACTGGTGGACTGGTGCCGCGCCTGCGGCTTTTCCGTCGTCGCCGCCGGCAAGGGAACGAAATACCTTCCCCTTTACCACCAGTCCACCCCCGATACGGTGTGGCGCCATTACGGATTCACCGAAGAGCAGGTGGCGCGGGGGGATTACAACGCCAAGATGTTCAATTCCTTCCTCGACGGGACGAAATCGGCGATCGAAATGGCCGCCGTGGCCAACGCGACCGGGCTTGCCCCTCCCCGGGACGGGCTCCGCTTTCCGCCCTGCGGCGCCGATGATCTGCCCCGGATCCTGAAGCCCCGCGCCGCGGGAGGCCTCCTGGACGAGGCGGGGCAGGTCGAGGTGGTATCCAGCCTGGAGCGCGACGGGCGCCCCGTATACCGCGACCTGCGCTGGGGGGTTTACGTCACCTTCACCACCGGAAACCCTTACTCCGCAAGGTGCTTCGGTGAATACGGCGTCGTGACCGACGACAGCGGCCGTTACACGGCCCTCTACAGGCCCGCCCACCTGATCGGCCTCGAACTGGGGATCAGCGTGGCTTCCGTGTCCCTCCGCGGGGAGCCCACGGGGTCGGCGCGCGATTTTTCGGGAGATGTGGCGGCCACCGCGAAAAGGGATCTGCGCCCGGGCGAGATGCTCGACGGCGAAGGAGGCGCCACGGTTTACGGGACGCTGCTGCCGGCCCGCAGCGCCGTCGCGGCCGGGTATTTGCCCATCGGTCTGGCCCATGGGGTCAAGGTCCTCAAACCGGTGACCGCCGGCGGCATGGTCCGGTGGGAAGATGTGGCCGTCGACCCCGGCGACGGGGCGGTCGCGTGCCGTCTGGAGATGGAGAGCCTCTTCAGACGGGAATGGGCCGCCGATTCGACGGACTGATAAAAGCCTGTGCCGCCTCCGTCCCGGCAACGGGTGCCGGGGGTGCTGCAGCGGATCGCCGCCCCGCGCCGGGAAGCCCCGCACTGCAAACGGGAAAATCGGGATCCGTTTTTACCTTTACTTACATGGGTTTGATCGCTTCGACAGGGCGGGCGGGGAGCCGCAAGGCGGTGATGCCAGATGATGACCGGCGCTGAAAGCCTCGTGCGCACGCTGCTTGCCAGCGGTATCGATGTCTGCTTTGCCAATCCCGGCACCTCCGAGATGCATTTCATCGCGGCGCTCGACAGGGTCGAGGGGATCCGCTGCATCCTCGGAATGGCCGAGACCGCGGTCACCGGCTGCGCCGACGGGTACGCCCGCATGGCCGGCAAACCGGCAGCGACGCTGTTGCACTGCGGCCCGGGTCTTGCCAATGGCTTGGCGAACATGCACAATGCGCGCCGCGCGCGCTCCCCGATGGTGAACATCGTCGGCGACCACGCCACGTACCACCGGCCCTTCGATGCGCCGCTGACCGCCGACACCGAGGGGCTCGCCCGCACGGTGTCGCACTGGGTCCGGACCTGCGGCTCCCCCTCGCGCCTTGGGGCGGATGGCGCGGCCGCGGTGCAGGCGGCAAGGAGCGCCCCGGGACGGATCGCCACCCTGATCGTGCCCGCGGACACGGCATGGAACGAGGGCGGGTCGCCCGCGGCGCCTATGCCGGTGCCGGCGCCGCGCCCCATCGCCCCGGAAAGCGTGCGCGCGGTCGCAAAGGCGCTTCGCAGCGGCGAGCCGGCGGCGCTCATCCTCTCGGGCGGGGCCTTATCGGAGGCGGGCCTCGCGGCAGCCGATCGCATCGCCCGCATCACCGGCGCGACCCTTCGCGCCGCAAACCCGGTGCCGCGCATGGCCAGGGGGCGCGGCCGCGTTCCGGTGGACCGCATCCCCTACGCCGTCGACAGCGCGCTCCAGATGCTCGCGGGCACGAAGCAGTTGATCCTCGTCGAGGCGAAACCGCCCACCGCCTTCTTCGCCTATCCGGGAAAACCCAGCCTGCTGGCGCCGCCCGATGCGGCAGCCAGTGTGCTCGCACTGCCTGAGCAGGACGGGGTTGCCGCCCTGGAAGCGCTGGCCGACGAGCTGGGCGCGCCGAGGGCGGCGGCGGTCGCGGCCGGGCCGCCGCCGCGGCCGGGCCGCGGAAAATTCTCGCCGGAGGCCTTTGCCGGCACCCTGGCCGCCGTCCTGCCCGAGAACGCCATTGTCGCCGAGGACGCGGTGACTTCCGGACGCCCGCTGTTCGCCGCCACATACGAAGCCGCCCCGCACGACTGGCTGCAGATCACCGGCGGCGCCATCGGTCACGGCTTTCCCTGCGCCGCCGGGGCAGCCGTTGCCTGCCCGGACCGCAAGGTTGTCTGCCTGGAGGCCGACGGCGCCGGCATGTTTGCCCTGCAGTCGCTCTGGACGCAGGCGCGCGAACGCCTCGACGTGGTCAATGTGGTCTTCGCGAACCGCATCTACAAGATCCTGCACGGCGAGCTGCTCGCCGTGGGTGCGCAGCCCGGACGAGCCTCGCAGGCGCTCTTCGATCTGTCGCGGCCCGAGCTCGACTGGGTGTCGCTTGCCGCCGGGATGGGCATGGAAGCCCGGCGGGTGGAGACGCTCGAGGCGTTCGCCGATGTGTTCAGGGCGGCCTGTGCCCGACGCGGCCCGTTCCTGATCGAATTTTACATCTGAGGCCCTGCGGCCGGCCGCCCCGCCAAAGGACAGGCGACCCCTATCCAACGTAACAGCCCCAGGTCGCGAAGTGTTTTATATTTTTTGGGTATTTATCCGATGGAAGCGTGTTTGGCTTGATTTTCCGGCGGCGGTCGGTTATGTTCCGTCGAACACCTTCCGGGAGCCTTTGCCATGGTCGTTATGAGAAGAAGTACAGCGTTCAGGAAGCAGCAGATCGTCGAGGTCGCTGCCAGCCTGATCTTCAAATACGGCAGCGAACACCTGACGGTCAAAAGGATTGCCCGGGAGGTGGGAATCTCCGAGGCGGCCATCTACCGCCACTTCAAGAGCAAGAAGAGCATCCTTGCCTTTCTGCTCGACCATATCGAAGCGGTCCTTCTGGCGGAACTGTCGCGTGAGCGGATCGGCAGCGGGCCCGTGACGCTTGAAACCATCGAGATGACCGTCAGGGATCACTTTTCGGCGATCGACCTCAGGAAGGGCATGTCCTTCCAGGTGATCGCCGAGATCATCAGTTTCGGCGACAAAAACCTGAACCGGAAGGCCTCCCGGGCGATCGGCAAATACATTGAGCGGCTCAGGGGGCTCCTGTCCGAGGGGGTCAAGAGCGGTTCAGTCCGCGAGGACATCGATCTGGAGGCCTCGGCGACACTGCTGTTCGGCCTCATCCAGGGTCTGGTGAACATCTGGGCTCTCGACAACGGGAGCTTCAACCTGATTGAGAGATACAATTCCCTCTGGCAGATCTATCGCGAGTCCGTTGTCCGGCGCCCCATGCAGGGTGCGCTCCTGCATGCCGCCTCTGACCGGCCTGCGAAAGGAATCTTTGGAATCCCATGAAGTCCCTTGTCTCCGAAGCCGCCCGAGCACCCCTGGAAATCCTGACTCCCATCGGGATATTCGTCTTCGTGCTCCTGCTGGGATACGGCCTGAGGAAATACCTCCTGTCGCGGCTTGCCCGGCGGGTCCGGGAAACGGGTTCCCGCACCGGAGGGACGGTCCTTGCCGCCGTCAGAACTCCCTTCATTGTTCTGTGGATCATGCTGGCGATCTATTTGTCCCTCGGCTTATCCGATCTGCCCCGGGCCTTTTTCGACAAAGCGCACCGAATTCTGTCCATCCTCGCCACGGTCGCGGTGGCCATGGTCACGGCGAACGTCCTGTGCGGATTCGTCCGGATACGCGCCGAGCGGATCGAATCGGTCCTGCCGGTGACGAGCCTCACGGAGAACATCATCCGGATCGTTGTCTACGGGGTGGGGGGAATGATCATCCTCCACGGTCTGGGGATCTCCATCACGCCGATCCTTGCGACCCTCGGGGTGGGCGGTCTGGCAGTAGCCCTCGCGCTCAAGGACACCCTGTCGAATTTTTTCGCGGGATTCCAAATCATCGCCAACGGGCAGATCCGGGTGGGGGATTACCTCAAGCTGGACTCCGGCGATGAGGGTCATGTCAGCGACATCAGCTGGCGGACCACACTGATCAAGACCATCCAGGGCAATTTCGTGCTGATTCCCAATTCAAAGCTGACCGAGCTGATCGTGACGAACTTTTCGCTCCAGGAGAAGGACCTGTCGGTCAAGGTCGATCTGGGCGTCCATTACGGAAGTGATCTGGAAAAGGTGGAACGGGTGGCCTGCGAGGTGGCGGCCGAGGTGATGCGCGAGCTGCCGGGGGCCGCCGCCGACTTTACCCCCTTTATCCGTTACCACACCTTCGCCGATTCCAGCATCAACTTTTCGGTCATCCTCAGAGCAAGGGAGTTTGCCGACCAGTTTGTCCTCAGGCATGAGTTCATCAAGCGGATCCATCGGCGTTTCGAAATGGAGGGCATCGTGATCCCCTATCCGATCAGGGCTCTGAACTACGAGCAGGAAAAGGCGGCGCACACAACCGGGCAGGGGTGACACCCCACGGTCCCCCCCTGCCCTCCCCGCGGCAAACACACCGAGAAAACGCCTATTCGACCTGCTCCATGGACGCCTTGCCCTTTCTGATGAAAATACTGTAGAGGTTCCACAGCACGGAGACGACCGCAACCATCAGGATGGTTCCGGCGATCGGCCGCATCAGGAAGGAATAGAGGTCGTAGTCGGCCATGAACATCCCCTTGCGCAGCGAGACTTCCGTGAGCGGACCCAGGACCAGGCCGATGATCATCGGCGCGATCGGGTACTTGAACTTCTTGAAGAGGTAACCCAGAACCCCGCAGGTGAACATGACCCAGAGGTCCGTCATGTCGTTGCGGATCCCGAAGGAGCCGATGGCGGCGAAGACGAAGATGACGGGGCCCAGGATCGAGTAGCGGATCCTCCTGAAATTGGCGAACACCTTGGCCACCAGCAGGCCCGAAAAGAGCATGCAGATGTTGGCCACGTACATGGCGATGAAGATCGTGTACATGAGCTTGGGCTGGTTCAGAAAGAGCATGGGCCCGGGCTGGAGTCCGTGGACCAGAAAGCCGCCGATGATGACGGCGGTCGTCGCGCTCCCGGGGATGCCCAGGGTGAGCAGGGGGACCATCGCCCCGCCGGTTGCGGCGTTGTTGGCCGTCTCGGGGCCGGCGATCCCCTCGGGGACGCCCGTCCCGAACTTCTCCGGGTGCCTGGACCAGCGGACCGTCTCGGAATAGCCGATGAAGGCCGCCGTGGTGGCGCCGACGCCGGGGAGGATCCCGATCGCCGTCCCGATGACGGCGGAGCGCAGGACCGTCCACCTCAGACGGAGGATCTGCCCGACTGCGGGAAGCTTCGTGGAGACCTTGATGGTGAGGTGTTCCCCATGGAGACCCTTGCCCTCCTCCGCCTTGGCCAGGATTTCCCCCACGGCGAAGGCCCCGATAATGGCGGGGATGAAGTTGATCCCTCCCAGAAGCGCCTTTCCCCCAAAGGTGAACCGTTCGTCTGCGGTCATCTCGTCGATGCCGATGGTGGCCAGCAGCAGCCCGATCAGCCCCGCGATGAACGCCTTGGCCATCCCCGCGCCGCCCAGTGAGGCGATCAGCGTCAGGGCCGCCACCGCCAGGGCAAAGTACTCCGGCTGGGAGAAGGTCAGGCCTACTTTGGCCAGTTGCGGGGAGACCATGTTCATGACAAAAACGCTGAACAGCCCGCCGAGGACCGAGGACATGATGGCGTAGCCGAGGGCCTCGCCCGCCTGGCCCTTCTGGGCCATGGGGTAGCCGTCGAACCCCGTCGCGGCCGCCTCGGGCGCCCCGGGGACATTGAACAGGATCGCCGAAATGGACCCCCCGAAGGTCCCGCCGCAATAGACTGCGGCCAGGAGCGCCAGGCCGTTTTCCGGCGCCATGGCGAAGGTGAAGGGGATCAGAAGGGCCGTCCCCATCGTGGAGTTGAGACCGGGGATCGCCCCGAGAACCGTTCCGAGCATGACGCCCAGCAGGATGAAGAAGAGCGTCGTCGGCTGAAAGACCGTCTGGAGGGCGGCTAACCAGATATCCATTTCCCATTCCCTTCCGTTGTCAGAATAGCATGTTGAATCGAAACCTCTGCATCACGCGGCGGGACATCTTCGACCCGCAGTGAAACAACCCTTTCGCCGCCGCCGGCATCGATGATGCCGCGGCGGTGCCGCCCGCCGACCTATTCGATCTCTTCCAGCGAGGCCCTGCCCTTCCTGATAAAGACGCTGTAGAGGTTCCACAGCACGGAAGCGGCTGCGATCACCAAAATCGTGCCTGCGATCGGCCGCATCAGGAAGGCATACAGGTCGTAGTCGGCCATGAACATCCCCTTGCGCAGCGAGACCTCCGTGAGCGGGCCCAGGACCAGGCCGATGATCATCGGCGCGATCGGGTATTTGAATTTCTTGAAGAAGTAGCCCAGGATTCCGCAGGCGAACATGATCCAGAGGTCCGTCATGTCGTTGCGGATCCCGAAGGAGCCGATGGCGGCGAAGATGAAGATGACGGGGCCCAGGATCGAGTAGCGGACCCTCCGGAAGTTGGCGAACACCTTGGCCACCAGGAGCCCGGCGAAGAGCATGAAGATGTTGGCCACGTACATGGCGATGAAGATCGCGTACATGAGCTTGGGCTGGTTCAGAAAGAGCATCGGTCCGGGCTGGAGGCCGTGGACCAGAAAGCCGCCGATCATGACCGCCGTCGTCGCGCTTCCGGGGATGCCCAGGGTGAGCAGGGGGACCATTGCCCCGCCGGTTGCGGCGTTGTTGGCCGTCTCTGGGCCGGCGATCCCCTCGGGAACGCCCGTCCCGAATTTTTCGGGGTGCCCGGACCACCGGACCGCCTCGGAGTAGCCGATGAAGGCCGCCGTCGTGGCGCCGACGCCGGGGAGGATCCCGATCGCCGTCCCGATGACGGCGGAGCGCAGCATCGTCCACCTCAGGCGGAGGAGCTCCTTGACACTCGGAAGCTTCGTGGAGACCTTGATCGCGAGGTGCTGCCCGCTCAATCCCGACCCCTCCTCCGCCTTGGCCAGGATCTCCCCCACGGCGAAGGCGCCGATAATGGCGGGGATGAAGTTGATCCCCCCCAGAAGCGCCTTTCCCCCGAAGGTGAACCGGGGGTCGGCGGTGAGCTCGTCGATCCCCACGGTGGCCAGCAGGAGCCCGATGAGACCGGCGATGAAGGCCTTGGCCATCCCCGCGCCGCCCAGGGAGGCGATCAGCGTCAGGGCCGCCACCGCCAGGGCGAAGTACTCCGGCTGGGAGAAGGTCAATCCCACCACCGCCAGCTGGGGGGAGACCAGGTTCAGGATGAGGACGCTGAAGAGGCCTCCGAGGACCGAGGACATGATCGCATACCCGAGGGCCTCGCCCGCATGTCCCTTCTGGGCCATGGGGTAGCCGTCGAATCCCGTCGCGGCCGCCTCGGGCGCCCCGGGGACGTTAAACAGGATCGCCGAAATCGACCCCCCGAACGTCCCCCCGCAGTAAACCGCGGCCAGGAGCGCCAGGCCGTTTTCCGGCGCCATGGCGAAGGTGAAGGGAATCAGAAGGGCCGTCCCCATCGTGGAATTGAGCCCGGGGATCGCCCCGAGGACCGTCCCGAGCAGGACGCCGAAGGCGATGAAAAAGAGCGTGGCGGGTGAGAAGACCGTCTGCAGTGCGCCAATCCAGATCTCCATGTCCGGTCGCCTCCGTCAATAGAACAGCAGACTGAATTCACGGAACAGCCAGACCCCCCGGGGGAGGGGAACGTACATGGCCTTCGTGAACAGAATGACGATGATCGCCGTCATCGCCACCGAGACGCCGAGGATCCATCCCTTGCTCTTTTCCCCGAGCAGCAGCATGAAGGCGATCATGAACACCGGGGTGATCGCGATGAATCCCAGGACCGGCAGAAGAAACAGATAGGCGGCGCCCAGGCCGATGGCGGCGAAAAACCGGACTTTTCCCCGGTCCATGGTCAGGAGCGATTCGCCCCAGGCCTTCTCCCTGGCGATCCTGCGGATCGTTCCTGCGGAAACGATGACGCTGAGCAGAAGGAGGGCCCCCAGCAGAAGCCGGGGCCAGAAGGCAGGACCCATCTGGGCGCCCTGCAGAGTCGTTCCCGTCCCGAAGCTTCCCGTCACCCAGTAGAGAAACAGGGAAGCGACGAAGATCAGGATACTGAAGATCAATTCACTTTTCAGCACGGCACTGCTCCTTGGAATACCCGCCCTGCGGGCAGGGATGTATGTGGAACGGGGTACCTCCCCCCGCGGCATGTTCTCAGACACCCCGCCCCGAGGGCGGGACATTCACTCATCAGTCGGAACGGCTGGGGCATGGGCGGCGCAACGGCTACCCATGCCCCTCGCGTGGTCAGGCCTCACGGCCACTGCTTATTTCTTCTTCGTGTAGCCCAGGTCGTCCAGGATTTCCTTATAGTTCTTGAACTCCTCTTCCCAGAATTTGCCGTACTCGGCCGGTCCCTTCCAGCCGGGACGCAGATCCAGAAGCGACTTCTTGGCGATATCGCTGTAGGCTTTGTCCTTCGTCGCCTTCTCCAGGACATAGGCCAGCCAGTTGATGATTTCGGGTGACGTGCCCTTCTTCACCGCGAGGCCGCGCCAGCGTCCCATGGTGATGTCGTAGCCGAGCTCCCGCGCCGTGGGGACGTCGGCGCCCCAGCTGACGGGCAGCCGCTTTTCGGTGAAGACCACCAGCGGGCGGAGCTTCTTGGCCTCGATGAGGGAGATGATGACTCCCGGCTCCTCGTGCAGGACGTCGATGTGCCCGCCCAGGACCGCCGCATGGGTTTCGGGGGCCTTGTCGAAGGGGACGTACTTGATCTGGATCCCCGCCTTCTTGGCGAACTGCATGATGATGATCTCGTCGGGGCTCTGCGGCGTCGTTCCGGTGAACTGGACTTTGCCGGGGTTCGCCTTGGCGTACTTGATCAAATCCTGAATCGTCTTGAATTGGCTCTCCGCCCGGACATAGAAGATGCTCTCATCCTGCTGGACGTTGCACAGGGGGGCAAAGAGCCGGAAGTCCTCCCGGCCCATGATGGTGTTGATCAGCTGCTCGGGGCTGAAGTTGTAGATCGTGTACCCGTCGGCCGGCTGGGAGAGGACATAGTTTGAAGCCCTGACGCCGGCGGCGCCGGTCATGTTCGTCACGTTCACCGCCGCGCCGATGTCCTTGCGCGCCGCGTTGAACAGGCTCCGGACAAAGATGTCGCTGCCGCCGCCTGCGCCGTACTGGACGACCACCTCGATGGCTCTCTCCGGGTATCCTTTGGGTTTGGGTGCGGCCGCCGCCCAGCCGGAAGCGGCGAAACAGAGCAACATAACCGCCGTCAATGGTACGATAAGCATCCGTTTCTTCATGATAATTCTCCTTTCTGTGTTGTGGTGTCCACGTGAATCGGATCACAGACCCCTGTATGGCCAGGTTCAGCCGTGCCTGATGGATCTTCCATTCTGCCGGGTCTATGAAACCCTTGAAAATACATACCCACTGAGCGCCGGAGGGGAACGAACCCGCACACCCCGCCCTGTTGGCTTGCGGAGATGGAACCTGTGCCTAACGCGCAGTCGACCGCCTTTGCAGACACCCAGGCGGAAGGAACGGGGCGCCCCGAGGCACCGCCCATGCGCCCTGCAAGAGACCGGGTGTGGGTATTGCGCATAGGTCTCCCTCCTGAAGGCTTTACGTCCCGTGCCGAAACTCTCTTCTCACGGGGGATGCTACCATGTTTGAAACTGGAGATAAAGCCTGAAACCATATCCCGGCCTCCCTGCAACGGCGGTGCTAGTTGC
>JBFMBA010000187.1:0-5561 GCA_040755475.1 Thermodesulfobacteriota bacterium | reverse complement strand
GCCCAGTTCGTCCCTGGGAATGATCCGCAGGTTCTTCTCCACCGCCACCGCCGCCGGAGCGACACCGAGCGCCTCCAGCAGCGCGAGAACCGTGAGGGGCCCCTCCCACTCCCTGCTTTCTCCGTTCACCCGAATTTCCATAGACCCATCCCGCGCAGAATCATCCATAGGCCGGAGCACCGTCCCACTCCTTCCAGACGGGCTCATACCCCAGGCGGCGGAGCGCCTCGGCGACCCTTGCGGGCGACCTTCCGTCCGCCACCTCGAACTGGGCACCCCCCGCTCCGGGGCGGGAATAGCCCCCCGGTTCCGTGCGCGATCCGGCGCTCATCGAGGTGATCCCCAGGGGAACCAGACAGTCCCGCAACCCGGACGATTCACGGGTGGAAAGCGTGAACCCCACGTCGGGCAGTACAAGCCGCAGGGCGCAGGACATCTGGACCAGATGGCGGTCGGACACCGGGCAGCGGGCCTCATAGCCGCTTTCCGAAGCGCGCAGACGGGGGAAGGAGATGGAAAGCTGCGATTGCCAGTGGTTTTTCAGAAGGTGGATCGCGTGGAGGGCCACGAAAAAACCCTCGACCCGCCAGTCGCCGAGTCCCAGGAGCGCGCCGATCCCCAGGCGCCGGAACCCCGCGGCTCCTCCCCTTTCCGCCGTCTCCAGGCGCCAGCCATAATCTGCCTTCCTCCCGCCGGGATGAAACTCGCCATAGCTCGCTTCGTCGTAGGTCTCCTGGAAGACCGTCAGGCCGTCCACCCCCTGGACGTGGAGTTCCCGGTACCGCTCCACCGTCATGGGAAACATCTCGATCCCGATCGTCGAAAACAGCGGCCGCAGCCCGTCCAGGACCCGCTTGAGGTACGCGCCGGTCATCAGATCGGGCGCCTCGCCGGAGAGCAACAGCACCGTGCGGAACCCCATCCGGCGCAAAGAAGCCCCTTCCGTCTCCGCCTCCTCCGGCGTCAGTGTGACGCGGACAATCGATCTGCCGGCGTTGAATCCGCAGTAGACACAGCGGTTCGTGCAGACGTTCGACAGGTAGAGGGGGGCGAACATCCCCATCACCCGGCCGAACCGCTGCAGGGTGATCCGGTGGGCCCTCTGGGCCATGACCTCGAGAAAAGGCTCGGCCGCCGGGGACAGGAGGCTCAGCAGATCGTCAAGTCCCGGCGCAGGGGCGGCAAGGGCCCTCTCCACGTCCCCCGCGTTGCGGCCGCCGATCGCCTTCTGGATCTCCCTCCAGCGGTATGAACGGATGACATCGTAGAAACCCATCGGTCTACCTTAAAAACCCCGTCAGCGGGCTGGATGCCTCGGCCCTCTTTCTCGAGGAGCCCAGACCGGCCAGAAAGGCCTGGCGGCCCGCCTCCACCCCCTTCTTGAAGGCCCGGGCCATGGCGATCGGGTCTCCGGCCACGGCCACCGCCGTATTGACCAGCACCGCATCGGCCCCCATCTCCATCGCCTCGGCGGCATGGGATGGCGCTCCCAGCCCCGCGTCAACCACGACGGGCACGCCGGCCTTCTCGATGATGATTTCGATCTGCTCGCGCGTCTTCAGCCCCCGGTTGGAGCCGATCGGAGAGCCCAGCGGCATCACGGTGGCGGTCCCTACATCCTCCAGGCGCTTGGCCAAGACCGGATCGGCGTTGATGTAAGGCAGAACGGTAAACCCTTCGCCGACCAGGATCGCGGCGGCCTTGAGCGTCTCGACGGGATCGGGAAGGAGATAATGGGGATCGGGGGTGACCTCCAGCTTGACCCAGGGTTCGCAGCCGGCTGCCCGGGCCAGCCGCGCCAGCCTCACCGCCTCCTCGGCGTTTCTTGCTCCCGATGTGTTGGGCAGGAGCAGATACCGACTCACATCCACGGCGCTCAGGAGGCTGTCCCGGGCATTGTCCAGGTCGACCCTCCGCAGCGCCACGGTGACGATCTCGGTCCCGGAGGCCGCCAGGGCGCGCTTCATCACCCCGCCCGAGGAGAATTTGCCCGTCCCCATCAGGAGGCGCGAGGCGAAGGACCGCCCGGCGATGATCAGCGGGGTGTCCCCCTTGATACTCGACTTCATGCTCCTTCTCCTTTCCGCCGGTCTCCCTTCCGGACATCGGCCCCGGTCTTCAGATACCCTATCGTCTTCCCTGCCGACAGGGTCCCGTGCGCATCCACCGACTGCCCAACCCGGGTGCCAGATCCGTCTGCGGCCCGCAGCCGGTTCCGCGGCGGAGCCTTTCCGAGGCGCGACGGCGGAACCCACGGAACCGGGTATAAAAAAACCGCTTCCTGTTCAGGGACACGGTCATCGGGTCAACTGGGAATGACGACAGGCAATCAAGAATCGTCTGATGTGAACCGTTTCCCTACGCTGGCATTAACCAGATCAGGTATTCAGGGTTTTTTCTCAGCCTGCAAAGCGGGCACCCCTAACGATTGCCGTGAAGCAACGGCCTTACAATACACGTCTGATGCCTCTTTTGTCAACATCTAAGTTCATGCGGCACCCCGGTTCCCGCGGCCCACGGATGCCTCATCCATATGTGATATTTCATTGACATGCGGGCTCAATTCCTGTATCCCCGCGGGCACGCCATAGCGGGTCGATTTGTACTCCCTCTCTGCCAGAGCCCATGGGGTTTGCCAACCTGAAGGTATGGAATGAACGACGGTTTTATCGAAAATATCTCAAACGGGACACTGCGCCGGATTGCCGGGAAGGTCATCCGGGGCATTCCCGTCAGCGAGGCCGACGCCTTGTTCATGCTGGGCACGGACCATATCCTCGAGCTGGGGCTGATCGCCGACGCACTCCGGACCAAGCTGCACGGGAACAGGGCCTATTATGAAGTGAACATCAATCTCAATTACACCAACGTGTGCGAACTGCGCTGCCCCTTGTGCGCCTTTTTCCGCGTCGAGGGCGACACCGGCGCTTTCACGCTCGGCCTGGACGAAATCGAAGCGAAAATCAGGCAGGCCGATGCCTCCGGGATCGATGAAGTCCACATCGTCGGCGGTCTCAATCCCAAGCTGAAGATCGGGTATTTTGAGGAGATGCTCCGGAGGATCAAGGCGGTCAATCCGGAGATCTTCATCGTGGCCTTTACCGCTGTGGAATATGATTATTTCGCCCGAATCAACGGGCTCCCCCTCGAGGAGGTGCTGGTGCGGATGCAGCAGGCCGGCCTCGGCGCCCTGCCCGGCGGGGGGGCGGAGGTTTTTTCGCCCCGGTTGCGCCAGGCGATTGCGCCGCGGAAGATCCCGGGGAAAAGATGGCTGGAAGTGATGCGGGTCGCCCACTCGCTGGGGCTGCAGACAAACGCCACCCTGCTGTACAATCACCTGGAAACCCCCGGGGACATCGTCGACCATCTCTCGCAGATCCGGTCGCTTCAGAACGAGACCGGGGGATTCAAGACCTTCGTTCCGCTTGCCTACCATGACGCCCGCACCGATATTCGCGCCAGACGAAAGCAGACCACCGGATTCGGCGATATCCGCCTTTTTGCGGCAAGCCGCATCTTCCTGCACAACGTTCCCCATCTGAAATCGCTGTGGATGTATCTCGGAGAGAAGATGGCACAGCTCCTTCTTTCCTTCGGTGTGGACGATCTTGGCGGGACTTACCACGAAGAGAAGGTGGTCCATTCCGCCGGAGCGACGACCCCCGACGGGGGCAACGAACGGCATCTCAGAAGACTCATCGAAGAGGCGGGGCTGCGGCCCGCCAGAGTGGCGGCAAACTACCAGGCGAGGCAGGGCCAATGAATCTCGGCTATATCGACTATCTGAACTGTTTTCCCTTTTATTATCACATGTTCGAAGTGGACCCCCTTTCCGGTATACGGGTTGTGCCCGGCTACCCCAGCGCGCTCAACCGGATGATGGAAGAGGGGAAGCTCGACATGAGCCCGATCTCCGCCGCCACCTACGCGGACATTGAACAGCGGGCCCTTCTCCTTCCCGACTTCTGTCTCAGTTCCGTGGGATATGTTCACTCCGTCATCCTCTCCAGCAACATCCCGATCGAGGAGCTGGACGGCAAATCCGTGGGGCTCACCAGCGCGTCCAAGACCTCCGTCATCCTGCTGAAGATCCTCATGCGGAGGTATTATGCCGTGGAACCCCTCTATGTCCCCACCGACCCCAATCCCTCCCTCAAGCGCCAGAGTCTCGACGCGGCCCTCATCATCGGCAATGAGGCCATGATGCAGGAGTTGGCCCCCTATACCTACGATCTGGGCGATCTGTGGTTCCGAAAGACAGGTTACCCCGTGGTGTTCGCCGTATTCGCCCTGCAGGAGGCGGCCATCGGCCGTTACGCCGACCGGATCACCCAGGTACTCGATTCCTACCGCAAATCCCTCGCCTGTCTCAGGAACGAGCAGGAGAAACTCATCCGGAAAGCCCGGGAACGGTATCCCTCCGTCCGATGCGACGTCCACGGCTACTACGGCACTTTGAAATACGCCTTCAGCCCCGACCTCAAGGCGGCCCTTGCCTTCTACCTCAAAACCGCCGGTGAGATGGGGCTGCTCAGACAAACGGGCGAGGCGCGTTTTTTTCATGAGGAGAAGCGGGACCCGCTTGCGCTTCCCCGGGCGCCTGTCATGGCGCCGCAAAGGCTGCAAGCATGAATGCCCTGAAGAAGAAGATATACGAGGGACAGCGGATCAGCGCGGCAGAAGCGCTGGATCTTTTCCGCTGGCCGATCATCGAACTGGGAATGGCCGCCGACTTCCGCAGGGGTCTGGTCAGACCGGGCGACAAGGTGGGCTTCATCATCGACCGGATCGTGAATTTCACCAACATCTGCGAGGCTTCATGCGCCTTTTGCGCCTTTCACGCCCGTGCCGGCCGGGTGGAACCCTACGAACTGTCTCTGGATGAGATTCTGGAGAAAGTGGAAGCCCTCGCCCTGGCCGGGGGAAGCCAGGTGATGCTTCAGGGCGGTCTCCACCCCCAGCATACCCTGGACACCTTCCTAACCATGGTCCGGGCCGTCAAGAAACGCTTTCCGGCGATCGCCCTCCATTCCTTCTCGCCCGCGGAACTGATCCACATCACGCGCCGCACCGGCATCACGCTCGACGAGGCGCTGCAGAACCTCAGGGAGGCGGGCCTCGACTCCGTTCCCGGGGCTTCGGACCTGCTCGTCGATCGTATCCGCGACCGGATCAGCCCGAATAAACCCTCCCGGGACGACTGGTGCCGGGTGATGGACGCCCTCGGCCGTCACGGACTCAAATCGAGCGCCACCATGACCTACGGCATGGGAGAAACACCGGCGGATCGGATCCACCATCTGGAGACCGTCCGCGCCGTCCAGGACCGCACGGGCATTGTGCGGGCCTTCATCCCCTGGTCCTTTTCCCCCGGCCACACGCTGCTGGCGGATGTCCCGCCGGCAACGGGGATCGATTATCTGAGGGTCGTGGCCGTTTCCCGGATTTTCCTGGACAATGTGATCCATCTCCAGGCGGGATGGTTGACCGAGGGGATGAAACTGGCGCAGATCGCCCTGACGATGGGAGCCGACGACATGGGCGGGGTGCTCACCGAGGAG
>JBFMBA010000186.1:4839-7103 GCA_040755475.1 Thermodesulfobacteriota bacterium | reverse complement strand
CTGCTTCTACGACGCGATCACCCTGACCAAGGTGGGGGCCGTGATCAACCCCGGGGCCTGCGACGTCTGCGGCATGTGCGAGCAGGTCTGCCCCGCCTACGCGCCGAAGCTCTTCTACAGGTAGGCAGGTCTTTCGCTCACAGGCTGAAAATCACTCACCGCAGCGGAGAGGAACATGACGGAAGAGACGTTGGAGAAGAAGGCCGCAAAACAGGTGATCGCCACCCGGAGAAAACTGGACGGGCCCGTCGCAAAAATTGCCATGGCCGTGGCGATCTTCGGGGCCGTCTACCATCTGTACAATGCGGGCTTCGGCTCCCAATCGGAGCTCGAGCTCCGGTCCATGCACTGGGCCTTCATCTCCTTTCTCGCCTGTTTGCTCTATCCGGCGGGCCAGCGCTCCCCCCGTCACCGGATCACGGTCCCCGACGCAGTCCTGGCCCTCGCGGCGGCGGCATGCGGACTCTATATCTACTTCACCTGGATGGACATCGCCGAGCGGATGGGCTTTACGATCCCCCGCGATATCTTCTTCGGGATCGTGGAGATCCTGCTGATTCTGGAGATTTGCCGCCGGGTGGTGGGGATGCCGCTCACGATTCTGGCGGCCGCCTTCATCGCCTACGGGTTCGCGGGGCCCTACATGCCGCTGATCTTCGCGCACAAGGGCTATGACATCCAGGCGATCGTCCGGGTTCTCTACATCAGCACGGACGGGATTTTCGGGCTGCCCATCGCGATCTCCGCCTCCTACGTCGTGCTGTTCATCCTCTTTGGCTCCTTTCTCCAGGCCTCCGGCGGGGGAAAATTCTTTACGGATATCGCTTTCGGTCTGGTGGGGCGATCGATCGGGGGGCCGGCCAAAGCGGCCGTGGTCAGCAGCAGCCTGATGGGGACCATGTCCGGCGCCGCCGTGGCGAATGTGGTGACCACCGGCACATTCACCATCCCGCTGATGAAGAAGAACGGCTACGCCCCCCATCTGGCGGGCGCGATCGAAGCGGTCGCCTCGACGGGGGGGCAGTTCGTCCCGCCGGTCATGGGCGCCGCGGCGTTCATGATCGCCCAGATCGTGAACGTCCCCTACGGGACGGTGGCCCTGGCGGCGATCATCCCATCGCTGCTCTACTTTACCTATCTCTACCTCTGCGTGGATCTGGAAGCCAGGAAGGCGGGCCTGCAGATCATCGACAAGGCGGATGTGCCGTCGGTGAAGGAGGCATTCAGGGAGCGGGGACATCTGCTGATTCCCCTGGCGGTCCTGATCTACTGCATCGTCGTGGGGTATTCGCCGGGGAAATCGATTTTCTGGAGCATCGTCCTGATCATCGTGGTCAGCTTCTTCAGAAAATCGACCCGGATGGGTGTCAGGCAGATGCTGATGGCCATGGAGGACGGCATCCAGAACGCCCTCCCCGTGGCGGTGGCCTGCGCGGCGGCGGGGATCATCACGGGGATCATCTCGCTCACGGGGGTAGGGCTGCGGTTTTCCTCCATCCTGATCAGCCTGTCCGGCAATTCGGTCTTTCTGATGCTGGTCCTGACCATGGCGGCCTCCATCATTCTCGGGATGGGACTGCCCACATCGGCCGCATACGTGGTCCTGGCCGTCCTCACGGCCCCCGCGTTGATCGATATGGGCGCGCCCCCGCTGGCGGCGCACTTTTTCATCTTCTTCTTCGGCTGCGTCTCCACCATCACCCCGCCGGTCGCCCTGTCCGCCTATGCCGGGGCCGGAATCGCGGGCGCCGACCCCATGAAAACGGGATTCACGGCCTTCCGTCTGGGGCTGGTGGGTTTCATCATTCCCTTCATCGCCGTCTACAGGCCGGCCATCCTTCTGCAGGCCGAGCCCTGGCGGATCGCCCTTTTCACGGCGCTGGCCCTGGTCGCGATCCTGGGCCTGACCTACTGCTTTGTCGGCTACCGAAACAGAAAGCTGGCGCTGTTCGAGCGGCTGCTCTTTTTCGCGGGGGCGGCGTTCCTTCTTGTGAGGCTGGGCTGGATGGAGAACGGCATCGGCATCCTCTGTCTGGCTTATGCGTTCTACAGGACCCGCCTGAAACAGGATGAAAAGGTTTCGGCCTTTTGATTTGACCACGGAGACGGAGGCGATGCGCTCCGCCTCGTCCGGTCTCTGAAAAACCATGAAAGGAGAAAGGAAAATGAAAAACAAGAAGATGTGGTTCACCGGCCTGCTGGTTCTGCTGTCGGTGAGCGTCGGTGCCTCTCCCGCGGCGGCGGCGACCAAGATCATGGCCCTG
>JBFMBA010000186.1:0-4829 GCA_040755475.1 Thermodesulfobacteriota bacterium | reverse complement strand
CGTCGGCGCCGGCGTGGCCGAGATCGTCAGCAAAGCCCTGCCCGATGTCCAGATCAACGCGGTCATCGCCCAGGGTTCGGTCGGCAATCCCAGGCTCGTCCACACCAAAGAGGCGGAGTTCGGGATGACGAATTATTTTTCCGGGATGAACGCCATTCAGGGAAACAAGCCCTTCCCGGGAAAAATGGCCGTCGCGGGCATCTGCAAACTGCAGTACTCGATCATCCACCTGACCACCTTCGCCAGCCGCAACGACATCAACACCGTCGCGGACCTGAAGGGGAAGAAGATCGCCGTGGGTCCGCCGGGCGGCGGCGGCGTCCTGCTCTTCAGGGAGATCCTCCCCTTCTGGGGGGTCAAGTTCGAGGATATCACCCCCAGTTACGTCTCCTACGGCGATGGTTCCGAGGCCCTCAAGGACAGGAAGGTCGACATGAACATCCCGCACGGGGCGCCCCCGCTGGAGGCCGTGTCGAACCTGACGATTCAGAATGAGATCAAGCTGATCTCCATGGAGAAGGACAAACTGCAGGCGATCAACAAGAAATTCCCCTATTACGAGGAAGCGGTCATCCCCGCCGGCACCTACAAGGGTTTCAACAGGGACGCGATCTCCGCGGGGATCCAGGATATTCTGGTCGTGAACGCATCGCTGGGCGAAGACCAGGTCTACCGGGTGACCAAGGCGATTTACGACAACCTGGCCGCGCTGCGGAAAATCCACCCTTCGGTGAAAGACCTGAAGTTCGACAACTACCGGAATTCGCTCGTTCCCCTGCATCCGGGGGCTTTGAAGTTCTACAAGGAAAAGGGCATCCCGCTGCTCTGATCCCTCCCCGAAGGCACGCGGCGCTCCGAAACAGCGGGCGGAGCGCCGCGTGCACGCCTCATTCCCCGGGAAGCGGCCATTCGCCCCGCTCGGTCAGGACGTCCCGGTAGACTTCCAGGGCCTCATTGACGGCAGGCATGCCCGCGTACGTGCCGACCTGGAAAAAAAGCTCCGCCAGTTTGCGGGGATCGCAGCCCACGTTGAGGGCGGCGTTCACGTGGAGCCTCAGCTCGTCACGGGCGCGGATGGCCGCAAGCACAGAGCAGGCCACCATCTGCCGCTCGGGGGCGGACAGGACGGATCGCGAGTAGAGATTCCCCGTGATAAAGCGGGAAAAATCGTTGGCCAACTCCCGGTCAAAGGCCTTCCACAACAGGTAGGGTGGATCCATCTTGATCCCCCCGGCGAAAAGCCGCTTGGCCGTCTCCTGGGTCTTGCGTGTCAGCTCGTCGGTCATGCCGTTCTCCTTTCATTTTTCCAGGTACAGGTCCCGTTCCCGGTCCTGGAGATAGATTCGGTCGTATCTGCCGCGGCCGGTCCTCTCGAAAAGACGCTCGCCTTCGCTCCGGCATGCCGGACAGCACCGACCCGGGAGGATGACGGCCAGGATGCGGTTGCCCGTATCGGCTGCCGACTCGACAGCCACCATCCCGCCGCAATCGTCGCAGATGCGGACCGTTTCCTCCTGCCGTTCGCTGATGCCGTCCGTATCGTAGTGGATGGATTTCCGTCGTTTCAGGGCAGCAGCCTGGCCGACCAGGTTTTTTTTCAGCGACCGACGGTTCCGCCAGAGGGTCATGACCCCGTGTGATACCTCTTCCACGGCGCGGGTGATCTCGGCGGACTGACGGAGGGCGGCCGGGTCGTAATCCGGTTCGCGGACACGGCTGTAGTCCAGGCCGGCCATCGCCAGGATGATCCCCACGTTGACATAGGGGAGGGCCGCTTCGATCGAATAGCCACCCTCGAGTACGGCGATGTGGGGGGCGAGCCGCTCGTTGAGCAGGGCGTAACCCTGCGCCGAGATCCGCATGTTGGTGATCGGATCGGTATAATGGTTGTCCTGGCCGGCGGAATTGATCACCAGATCCGGCCGGAATTCATCCAGGATGGGCAGGATGACGCGGTCGAGCGCCATCAGGAAACCCTCGTCCGAGGTCCGCGGGGGAAGGGGGATGTTGATGGTCGCCCCCAGGGCGTTGGGGCCTCCGATTTCGTCCGTGAAGCCGGTTCCGGGATAGAGGGTCCGGCCGTCCTGGTGCATCGAGATGCACAGGGTATCCGGATCGTTCCAGTAGATGTCCTGGGTCCCGTCTCCGTGGTGGCAGTCCGTGTCCACAACGGCAATCCGCTTCGGGCCGTAGTGTTTCCGGATATACTCGATCATGATCGCCTCGATGTTCACGTTGCAGAAGCCGCGGGCGCCGTGGACCACGAGCATGGCGTGGTGGCCCGGCGGGCGCACCAGCGCAAAGGCGTTATCCACCGTGCCGGAGAGGACCTTGTCCGCGGCGGCGATGGCACCGCCGGCCGAGATGAGGTGTGATTCGGTCGTCACGCTCGCCACGTCAGGGACGCAGATGTGCGCGCGCGCGATGTCGGCGGCCCTGGCCACCCTCGGCTTGAACTCCAGAATGTTGGGGAAGTCCAGCAGACCCTCCTCGAAGACCTGGTCCTGGGTATAGAGCAGCCGCTCTTCCCGCTCCGGGTGGTTTGGTGAGATCGCCCAGTCGAAGGCGGGGAAGAAGATCACCCCTGTCCGCTTTTCCTTTTTCAGCATGGCGCGCCCCCCACGCTATATCCGGCGATGGAACCGGGCTTGATCTGGAGCTTGACCCGGATGTTCTTCCCGGTCGTCATAAAACCCCTCACCATGTTGAATTCCTGGACCTCCACGACCTCGATCTCCGTGTCCGCCGGGTCGGTGCCCATCCGCAGCGCCTTTTCCACGAGCCGATCCGTGCCGATGCGGATCGCGTCGGCGGCGGAGAAACGGGGCGGAATCCGGGTCTGGTATCCCTCCTCGGAGACCGTCAGCAGTCCCCGTTCGGTGTCGGCCAGAAGCGTTGTCTCCACGGTGGTTCGGGCCAGCGCGGCGCCGACGGCGTTGGCCACCTCCGCGTGTTCCGGGATATGCGGTTCGCAGCCGAGCAGGCGCCCCAGTTCCGCCGCCATGGATCCGGCGGGACCGCCGACCACATACAGGTGCCGGGGGCTGATCCGCCTGTCCTGGAGCATCTCGTGGATCGTATAGACGGGCCGGTCATTGATTTCGCCGATGACGTCGCGGATGCGGGCGGCGATCCGGCGGCAGGTTTCGCGATAGATCATCTCCGCCGCCTGCTCGACGGGGCAGGCCAGGGCCGAGGAGACGGGGCGGAGGGCGGCGGCCGCCCGGACGGGATCGCCGACGGCAGCCAAACCCAGGACGACCATGGCGTCGGTCGGCGTCGGCAGCGGCCCTCCGAAGGCGGCCGCGGGGCCTTCCCGTTCCGGACCGATTGTCAGCAGGCCGGAACGGACGCGAACCGCGCTGTCGCCGCCGATGCCGATGGAGGCGGTCCTGAGCCCCCGGATCAGGGTTTGATGACCTTCGATGGTCACGCCGATGGGTTCGAACAGGGGGACCCCGTCGGCGAACAGGGAGATATCCGTGGTGGTGCCGCCGATGTCCAGGGCGATGGCGTCGGTGCTGCAGTTCGTCAGGGCAAGAATGCCCATGATGCTCGCCGCCGGACCGGAAAGGATGGTCTGAACCGGGAATTCAAGGGATTGACCGATATCGAAGGTCCCGCCGTCGGCCTTGAGGATATAGACCGGAATGCCGGGCGTCCTCTCCCGGATGAAACGGAGGACCTCCCGCACAAAGCCGCTGTAGCGGTTCCAGACCGCCTCGTTGAGATAGGCGGTGGCGATGCGGCGGGGAAAATTCAGATGCCCCGACAGGCGGTGCCCGACGGTGACGTGACGGACCCCGGGCTCGACCATCGCCTTGAGCCGGAGCTCATGGCCGGGATTGCGCGGCGAGAACTTGCCCACGATGCCGACCTGCCCGATTCCTTCGGCACGGAAACGGTGGCAGACCTGCGCCGCTTCCGCCGGGTCGATATCCAGGACCTGGGCGCCCCGGTGGTTCACATAGCCGGACAGAAAATGGGTGTCCTGCGGGATGTTCAGCGCAGAGGGGGCGATTCCGGGCCCGCTGATCACCATCATGCCGACCCGATCGACCCTGTTCTGGACGATCGCATTGGTGGACAGGGTGGAGCTCAGCACGACCCTCTCCATCCTGCCGGTCATATCCCCGTCGGCAAGCGCCGAGGTGACGGCAAGCAGGGACGAGAGGAGGTTCCCGTCGTCGGTGGGAACCTTGGTCTTTTTCAGCACCCCCGTGTGATCGATGAGCACCGCATCGGTGTGCGTGCCCCCGACGTCAATGCCCAGAATCATCATGCCGCCTCGCACCGGTCCGTTGACAAATCTATATAATGTCAGCCCGCCGTTGACAAGGCAAAAGAGGCTTCCCGGTCCGGCGAATCGCCGCTCACGGACCCTGAACCGCCAGGTGATACATGGGGATGTATTGTCGGGTCGGAATTATGGTATGATCCCGCCGTGACGGGACGCGTCACTCCCCGGCCGGAGGCGGAACGGGCGGGCCGCTGCCCGCTCCCCTGTACGCCGGGACCGAAGCGGTGAAACCGGATCCGTGAATCAGGAAAGGAGGAACGATGAGCACCCCCAACGGCACCCTGTATGAACGTCTCCACACGCTGGCTCTGAACCTGTGGTGGACCTGGCATCCCGAAGTCGTGGAGATTTTCCGGGACCTGGATCCGCTCCTCTGGCGGCAGGTCGGCCACAATCCGATCGCATTTCTCAAGGGGATCACGCCCGAACAGATCGAGGAGAGGGCTTCGGCGCTCGTGCTGCACAGCAGGATCAATTACGCCTTCCGTCGCATGAACGAATACGTGGAAAAGCCCATGACCTGGGGAAG
>JBFMBA010000185.1:0-11771 GCA_040755475.1 Thermodesulfobacteriota bacterium | reverse complement strand
AAACCGTGACCGGCAGACCCGCCCCCACCGCCATGATCCTGCCGAAATTCATCCCCTGCTCGGCTTCCGGAAAGGAGCAGCCGACGATCACGTCGTCCACCTCTTCGCCTTTGAGCTGGGGAATCCGGGCCATCAGGCCCTTGAGAACCTGGATTCCGATCTCATCCCCTCTGGTGGCGGCAAGACCGCCGCGCTTGTAACGCCCGCCAGGACTTCTGACCGCCTCGACAATCACAGCGTCGCTCATGGTGTTCCTCCTTTTCAATGGTCCGGCCGGCCGACCGCCGGCGCTGTCGACGGATGACCGCCGCCCGTCCCGTTCCCCCGTTAATTACGCAACGGTTTCCCGGTGTTGAGCATGTACATGATCCGGTCCTGGGTTTTCTTCTCGCCGCACAGGCTCAGGAATGCTTCCCTTTCGAGCGCGAGAATCTCCTCTTCGCCCACCAGCGTGCCCTCGGCGCAGTCGCCGCCCGAAATGATGTGCGCCAGCTTCCGGGAAACATGGCAGTCGTAATCGGAGGCGAAATGGCCGTGGCGCATGTTGTAGAGTATCGCTTCGGCCATCCCCCGGAAATTCTCTCCCATGACGGGAATCATGGCGGGTTTGGGCTTTTTGTAAAACCGGGCCAGCCCGAGGACGGCCTGCTTGGCGTCCCAGAGCTGCTGATCCCTGTTGAGGCTGATATCTTCCGTCTTCCGGATGTAGCCGAGTTCCATCCCCTCCACCGCGCTCGTGGCCACCTTGGCCGTGGCGATGTTTTCGAAGGCCTTGGCATAGAGGTGCTGCAGGTTCATGCCCGCCTCGATCACGCCCTCCGGCAGCCCCTCCGTCATGCGCACCATCAGCTCCTTGCAGCCGCCTCCCGCCGGAATCACCCCCACGCCGACCTCCACCAGGCCGATATAGGTCTCGCCGCAGGGCTGGCACTTCGCCCCGTGCATGGCGATCTCGCACCCGCCCCCCAGGGTGAGGCCCGCCGGCGCGGTGACGACGGGTTTGGACAGATACTTCATGCGCATGTTGGCTCTCTGGAATTCGGCGATCAGCTGCTCCAGGATATCCCAGTCCCCTCTCTGAATGGCGATCAGCACCTTGAAGATGTTCGCCCCCGCCGAGAAGTTGGTCGCGTGGTTTCCGACCACCATGCCGGCAAAGTCCCTCTCCACGATGTCACAGCCGGCAAAGAGCATCTCGATCATCCCGTCGTCCACGGCGTTCATCTTGGTGTGAAACTCCAGGCAGGCGACACCGTCGCCCATATCGACCAGGGTCGCGCTCGCGTTCTTCCGGACCACCTTCTCCCGCTCCTTGAGATCGGGCAGCAGGATGATCCGGGGGTTGGCCTCCAGCCGGACATAGTCCTTCGTCTCGAAATCGTAGTAAAAGAGCCCCTCCTCCCGCTTCTGGTAGAAGGTTTCACAGCCCTTCTTCAGCATCTCCTCGATCTTCTTCGGCACCTTTTTCTTGAGCTTCTTCATCACCTCGACGACGTAGCGCACGCCGATGGCGTCCCAGGTCTCGAAGGGGCCGAGCTGGTGGTTGTAGCCCCACTTCATGGCATTGTCGATGCCGACGATCGTGTCGCAGATCTCGGGAATCCGGTTCGCCGCATAGATGAAGTTGTTGCAGAGGTACTCCCGGGTGATTTCTGCGGCCACATCGCTGCCGCCGAACATCACCCTGAGCGTCGCCGCCACCCCCTGGTCGGCCTTTTTCCTGGCGTCGGAGACGGAGGCGAACCGCGGCTTGCCGGCCGGGACATACTCCATCGTATGGTAGTCGAGGACCAGCTTGCCCTTCTTCCCCTTGGCGTCCTTTGTCCGCTTGTAGAACCCCTGCTTGGTCTTGTTGCCGAGCCACTTGAGGTCAATCATCTTTTTCATGAACTCGGACTGGACAAACATCTCCCGCATCTCATCGTCGGGAACCGCTTCGTACAGATTGGCGGTCACATGTTGGGCCGTGTCCAGCCCTACCAGATCCAGCGTGCCGAAAATGGCCGAACCCGGCCTTCCCAGAGACTTGCCGATGATGGAGTCCGTTTCCTCGATCTTCAGCTGCTTGTCGATGGTCAGATGGATCGCGTTGGAAATGTCGAAGGATCCGATCCGGTTCCCGATGAAATTGGGGACATCCTTGCAGGCGACCACCCCTTTTCCCAGCACCTGTTCGCAAAAACGGCTCATATACGTCGTCACTTCGGGGCGCGTTTCCGCCGTCGGTATGATCTCCAGCAGCTTCATATAGCGCGGCGGATTGAAGAAATGGGTCCCGAGAAACTGCCCCTTCAACCCGCGCCCGAAGTTGGCGCTGATCTCCCGGACGGGAATTCCGGAGGTGTTTGTGCTGACAATGCAGGCGGGCCCCACGATCTTCTCGACCCTGGCGAGGAGGTCCTGCTTGATCTTGAGGTTTTCGATGACCGCCTCGATGACCCAGTCCACGTCGGCCAGCCAGCCGAGATGGTCTTCGAAGTTGCCCGCGCGTATCATGGCGGCGTTCTTTTTCGTAAAGAAACCGGCCGGCTTCGATTTCAGCACCCCGTCCAGGCCCTTTGCGGCAAAGCGGTTCCGCCAGGCGGGGCTTTTCTCCGTGAGTCCCTGCGCCCGGTCGGCATCGGTCAGTTCAAAGGGGATGATGTCCAGCAGGACGCATTCGATCCCCGCATTGGTCAAATGGGCGGCTATCGCCGCGCCCATGACCCCTGCGCCAAGCACGGCAGCTTTTTTGATCTCGTAGGCCATATTCACCCTCCTGTCTTTACATCAGCAAGTAAAGGATTCGTCCGCCATTTCAATGGGAATCTTTTCCTCCGATTTGATCGCCTCGCACCGTGCCTTGATCGTGCAGAGGATCTCGACGGCAAAGAACTTCGCCGAGGCGATCTTTCCCGCATAGAAGGCCACATCGGGATCCTCGTGAACCAGGGCCCGCTGCTTTCCCCTGGAGCCTTCGGCCCCCTTCTGCCCATAGATCGCCTTCAGCTTTTCCGAGGCGAGGGCCGCGGACTGGATCAGGAAGTGGCCGAGGAGCACATCCCCCAGGATGTCCAGGTAAGGCGAGGCGTTGAGAATCGGTACGAGGAAGCTGGAGCTCTTGCCGAACTGGGCCATCGTCATGGTCAGATCGACCAGCGCGTTATAGGCTTCCTCGAGTCGTGCGGCATAGGCCGTCAGTTCGGCGTCTGTTTTGGCCTTGGCGATGGTGGCGCCTATCTCGCCGAACAGGGTCATGACGTTCATCCCCTTCCTCTGTGCGAGCTTGCGCCCGACCAGATCGAGGGCCTGGATCCCGTTCGTTCCTTCGTAGATCGTGGCGATCTTGCAATCGCGCAGGTACTGCTCCACCGGGTATTCCTGACAGTAGCCGTAGCCGCCATATACATCGATCGCCTTGGAACAGATGTCCATGGCCTTGTCCGATGAATAGGCCTTGCAGACCGGCGTGAGCAGCTCCACCAGACCCTGCCATTTCTCGTTTTCCTCGGGCACCGCCCTGGCCAGATCCATGCAGTAGGCCGTAAAGTAGTTCATCGCCCGGATCCCTTCCACGTGCGCCTTCATCCACAGCAGGTCTCTGCGCACGTCGGGATGCTGGATGATGGGAACGGGCTTGGCGTCCGGATTCTTCATTTCCCAGATGGGAGCGCTCTGAATCCTCTCCTTGGCGTAGGCGATGGCATGCTCCAGCGCGGCCGAGGCATGGCCCAGACCCTGCATGCCCACCTCGAGACGGGCCCCGTTCATCATGTGGAACATGATCCGCAGGCCTTCCCGTTCGTCGCCGAGAAGCTCGCCGATGCACCGGCCTTCATCCCCGAAGTTCAGGGTGCAGGTGGCCGATCCCTTGATCCCCATTTTGTGCTCGATATTGCCCGTATGGACATCGTTGGGCTCGCCGATGCCGCCCTGGGCGGTGACCCGGAATTTGGGAACGATGAAGATCGAGATGCCGCCCGTGCCAGGCGGGTCGCCTTCGATCCGGGCCAGGACGGTATGGACGATGTTTTCCGTCAGGTCGTGATCGCCGCAGGAGATGAAGCTCTTCGATCCCGTGATGCTGTAAGTCCCGTCGGGAAGCCTCTTCGCCGACGTCTTGAGGGCGCCCACATCGCTGCCGGCGCCGGGCTCGGTCAGACACATCGTCCCGGCCCACTGCCCGGCGAACATCTTCTGCATGTATTTGCCCTTCTGCTCCTCCGTGCCGAAATACTCGATCAGGACGCCGGCGCCGTGGGTCAGCCCCGAATACATCAGAAAGGCGAAATTGGCGGCAAAGCTGTGCTCCAGGTTGGCGGTCGCCATGATGATCGGCACCCCCAGGCCGCCCACGTCCTGGGATCGGGTCTGGATCATCCAGCCGCCTTCCACGTATTTCCGGAAGGCGTCATGGTAGCACTTCGGTACAGACACTTTTCCATCCTTGAACGTGCACCCCTCCTTGTCACCCTCCGCGTACGTGGGCAGGATTACGTTGACGGCCATCTTCTTCGCTTCGTTCATCATCATGACGGCGTCTTCCCTGTTGAAATCCTTGAACGCCTCCGTTTCGAACAGCTTTTCAATGCCCAGCTGTTCGAAAAGCAAAAACGCCTGATCCCGTTCGTTCACCAGCAGGTTGCTCATCCTGTAACCCCCTTCCCGAGACTGTAAAATCCGGTTTATGAAAACGGCCCCTTCGCTGCGCGCAACATTCCGGCCCGCCCGCCTGTCCGCGGGTCAGCCCGGGGGGTCGGAACGCCTGAGGCCCCGTATATACACCTCCACCCCCGCCTGTATGGTGCTGCGTATCGCCTCCGCCCGCTTGGGCTCGGGACCCGTGAACAGATGGAGAGAAATGATGCCGTTGAGCAGCCCCCAGAGCGCATTGCGGCTCAGGCGAAGATCGATCGAGCTGGAAAATTCGCCCCGTTCGATTCCGTATTGAAAGACCTCCTCGATGATGTGGATGCTTCGGTTCGTGGATCTGATGATGTGGTTCTGCAGCTCTTCGGGAAGATTCATGGTATGGGTATGGAGCATGAAGGTCATCAGTATCCGGAACAGTTCCCGGTCGTTGAGGAACAGGTCCACATAGATCATGGCAAATCGTCTGATCGCCTCGGAAGCGCTGGCGGCATTGGGCAGAAGATCGGCGAAGTGCCCGTGGAATTTGTCAATATCGCCCAGAAGAATCTGGGTGTATATCTCTTCCTTGCTGTTGAAATAGAGGTATATCGAACCTTTGCTGAGTTCGGCCTTCCTGGCGATACTCTCCACGGTGACCGGGCGGAAGCCGTTCTCGAAGAAGAGCCGGCGGGCCGCCCTCAGGATGGCGTTTTTCCTGTTTTTCTTCTCCCTTTTTCGTCTTTCTTCCTGCCCCAAGATCCGATCCTTTCTGTCCTGACGACGGTTGAACGTCATGCAACGGCTCTGGTGATACCGAAGCGGGGGTCGCCGCGGATTCAGCCCGCCGCTACATATCCGCAGGGGTGATGAGAGAGGTCACAAACGGTCTTCCATATGCCGCAGGCTGCTCCCTGCGGCTCGCCTGATCAAGGGGCATCACCTGTAATCAGAAAGTGAACCACGGTCACAATATGACCATTGGTCATGTACGGTTTCTATCCTACTATTCCCGGACTGTCAAGGACTAATTCGCAGGGGTCAAGGCAAGTGGACTTGTCCTGCCTTGAACCAGGGGAATCGACCCCTTTTCTGTTCCGGCAGAAGGGCTTCTTTTACAGCGGCAGGGGAAAAGACCGGGACCGTCATGCTGGATTCGGGGCAGGCGGGATGCCGATCCTTATCGCCGAATCCTATACCACGACATAGGCGGCATAGACGCAAAGGCTCCAGCAGGCCAACAAGCCGTACAGGACCGCCCGGACAGGGCGCCGCCTCGCGAGCACGTCAAAGCCTGCGGTGGCCAGCAGCGCGATACAGGGGGTAAGTCCCGAAGCGTAGCTTGCTTTTACAGAGGTGAGGATGGGCACCGTCGTAAAGAGATAGACCAGCGCCGACAGGTAGAGGATCCCGCAGAGGACCGAAAAGCGGAGCATCTGGAGGCCCGGGCCTTCGCCTTTTTTCAGCGCGACGACGACGCCCGCGGAAATGGCGGCCGTCGGAATCAGCGACAACAGGGCACCTCCGGTCATGAATGCGGGATTCCAGGGAAGATCTTTCCTGGAGATCAGCGAACTGGGGAATCCGTCCGACCAGAGGGTGGAATAGAGTGCATCCCAGAACCCGAAGATTGACGAATACACCGGATAGAGGAGCGCTTCGCCGAAGTGATAGAACTGCCCCGGGGTTCGATATCCGGGATTCATCCACCATGTGATGTCGCGCGATGCATCCCATCCCCCCACAAAGAAACGCCCCATCTCGATGTAGTTCCGCAGGTAGTACCAGCCGGAAACCACGAAGGCGGCCCCGAGCAGGACAATGAGATACCGGAGGACGGCGCGGATGCGCTGCCCGCGGGATCGGCCGCGCTGCCAAAGGGCCGCGGAGAGAAACAACACAAGGGGCGCAACGATCAGCAGTGCCGTGGGCTTGGCAAGCATGGCCAGACCCAGCGTGAAACCGATGATCAGGGCGCCTTCCCGATTCGATCGATCATCGCCCGACAGGGTGCGGCAGGCGTAAAGAATGGTCAGAGCGGTCAGGCAACCCGCGAGAGGCTCATTTCCGATCGACTGCGACAGGTAGAGGTTCATCGGCAGAAGGCCGCCGACCAGGGTGCCGATCACCTGAAGATCCGCCCTGCCCGGACGGGCTAACCGGCAGACCCTGTAGGATATCTCGACGTGCGCCGCGCCGCAGGCAAGCGGCAGCAGCTTCAGGAGGCGGACGAGCGTATCCGGCTCGAACAGCGGGAGGAAGGACCGAAAGAGGACAGCCTCGAGATAGTAGAACAGCGGAGGCTGAAACATCTGCCAACCCTCGGTCGCCAGGGGAACCCTCCAGTAGGTGGCCACATAGCTGATGTATTGGGTATGGCCCGGAAAGTCCATGCCGAAGGGAACCGGGATTTTCCAGAAATTATTGACGGCCATGGCCAGCCAAGCGCCCAGAAGAAGCCAGCGGACGGCACCCGGGGAAAGGGGCGGCCACCTCATCCCACCGGCAGAGGCATCCCCCCGGAGGCTCCAGAGGCAAACCAGGGCAAACAGCGGTACGAACAGCGGCAGCAGGGATACCAGCGCCCGGTCCGAACGCGGAAATTCCCTTGAAACGGAAAGCGGCGATATGTCATCGACGGGAAGCGCCGGGAGCCAGCGCCGGCCGTCGTGGCTCGCCTGCCACCGATGGTCGCTCACGATCCAGGGCTCACTGCAATGGGCAAGCAGCGCCGGATGACCGTTTTCGTGGGTGACGACGATCCGCAGCTCGTTGTCTCCCACAACCAGACCGGACGCCAGATCGACCCTCCGGGGCTCTTTCCACCGTCTCGGATCATGGTGCGACGGCGCGCGGAGCTGCCCGTTCAGGTACACCTCGGCGGTCTTGAGTGCACGGAGCGTCAGCGGGGCTTTTTCCGGGAGCTGTTCGATCCGGATCTGCCGGCGGAAGACCGTGGTCACTCTTTCGGGCAGATAGGCGTTCAATGTGGAGGGCTCCCGGTAACGGATCCACCGGGCTTGCCCTTCGGGAACCAGCAGGATGACATCGGGGTCCTTCCAGAGGTGCAGGACGCCGGCGCCCGGAATAACCAGCATCAGAACGGCGGCGATCAGGCCGATGCCCCATCGCCGGCATGCGGCGCCGGTCCTCATGGTTTGCGTCTTGTCCGTCATGGGAACACGATCGTCCTTTTCTTCCCCCCCCCGGTGATCGACCCGGATGCCCCGGCAGGCCGTCACGACGCGCCGGCGGACCTACGGTACCCAGTAGGCCGCATAGGCGACCAGGATCCAGCAGGCAAAAAGACCATGGACGACCGCCCTGGCGAAGCGCATCCGGGTCATCATCTCAAATCCCTCGGCTGCGAGCAGCGTAAAGCAGGGTATCAGCCCGAGGGCGTAGCTCGCTTTGGCCGAACCCAGCACGGGTACGGTCAGGAAGTGGTAGAAAATGGCCGCCATATACAGGCCTGTGCAGGTAAGGGAAAAAAGGAGGATCCGCCGGACAGGCCCATCGGGGCGCCGGCAGGCGGCGACGAGGCCGGTCAGTATGGCCGCCGAGGGCAGCAGCGACAGCCAGGCGCTGCTCAGCATGTACGGGAAGTTCCAGGGTACGTCGTAATGGGCGCTGAGAAAACCGTCCATCCAGAAGCTGGAGTAGAGCGAATCCCAGAATCCGAATACCGACGAATACACGGGATACAAAAGAGACTCGCCGAAGGCGAACAGTTGTCCGGGCGTCCGGTATCCGGGGTCCTGCCACCAGAGGATCCCCCTGACGCTGTCCCAGCCGCCGACGAACACCCTGCCCGTCTCCGCCCAGTTTCGCAGGTAATACCAGCCGGCGACGGCCAGTGCGGTGCCGGCGAAGGTGATCGTGAAACCCGCCGCCCGGCCGATCCGGTTGCCGTTGGCGCCGCTCCGCCGTATGATCTCGGCGCTGAGGTGGATCAGGACGGACAAAAAAATCAAAAGGGGCGTCACTTTGGCCAGCAGGGCCAGCCCGAGCGTGACGCCCATCAGGATCGACTCCCTCAGGTCCGGTTGCCTCTCCCCCGACAGGATCCGGCAGGCGAACAGCACGATCAGCCCCGTGAGCAGGCCGGCCAGCGGCTCGTTCCCGAGCGACTGCGACATGTAGAGGTTCATCGGAACCAGCCCGCCGAACAGGGTGCCGATGACCTGAAGGGTCTCCCGCCCCGGATAGGCATACCTCAGAACGCGATAGCAGATCTCGACCTGGCCCATTCCGCAGAGCAGCGGCAGGAGCTTCATGATCCGGACCCCCGTGTCGGGTTCGACGACCGGCGCAAACGCCTTGGACAGAAGCGCGGCGGCCAGATGAAAGAGCGGCGGCTGGAACATCTGCCAACCTTCCGATGCAAGGGGAAGACGCCAGTGACCGGCGATGGCCTCGATGTACGCCGCATGCCCCTGGTGGTCCATCCCCATCGTGAGCGGTATGTTCCAGAAATTGGTGACGGCCATCGCCAACCAGCCTCCCAGGACCAGCCAGCGTGCCGCAGGCGCCGAGAGGCGCACCCTGTCCATCCAGGAGGGCGACAGGGGTTTCACCGGCCGGAGGCTCCAGAAGAAAAAAAGGGCGAAGACCGGCAGAAGCAGGGGGAACAGGGAACCGAGCGCCTGATCGGACCGCGGGAAACGCCTGGAGATGGGCAGAGCAGACAGGTCATCCGCCCGGATCGCCGGGCGCCACCGGAGACCGTCGTCGCTCGCCTCCCAGGAACCGCCGCTGGCAATACCCAGGGATTCGCAATAGGCCAGGAGCGCCGGATGTCCGTTTCCATGGAAAACATCCGCCCGCAGCTCGTGGACCCCCTTTGCGAGCCAGGGCTTCAGATCGATCCGGTGCGTCTCCTTCCATCGCTCGGGACCGCCCGGCGTCCGGAAGAGCGGTCGGCCGTCGAGGAAGAGCTCCGCCTGCTTCATGGCGCGCAGAACCAGGATGGCGCGCTCAGGGACATCAGGGATCTCCAGGCGGGTTCGGAAACGGGTGAACGATTCCCCGGGCTGGCGGATCGGCAGCTGGAAGGGGGCTGGGAACCGGATCCATGCGGCGTCCCCCTCGTTGACCAGCAGCGGAATGTCCGGGTCGGCCAGGATGAAGCGAATCCCCCCTGCCAGCAAGAGCAGCGGCAGGATCAGGACAAGCCAGCGCAAAGCCCGATAGGGGCGATTTCGACCCGATTGCGTCCGTTGATCGCTCTGCATCGCCTCGCACCCCCCCATGGATGGCAGGCACAGGAAAGCCCGGGTCCGCCGGGCGCGGAACCGAACCCCCGCGGTCAGGGCCGCCTGACCGCGCAGATGAGCAGGACCGATGAAAAGCGTCTCGGAACGAGGCGGGCGTCGAGCCAGATGAGCCCCGCGTAGAGACGGTTCACCGCCCCGAACAGGGATGCAGACCACCCAGGCGGCAATGCCCCTTCACCGCCCCGGACCCGCCGCCTCCCCTTCCGGACGCCTTCCGCAAGCGGGATCATGGCCACGAAGGCCACCGCGGTGAGTTTCTCCAGCGGCCCGAGAACCTTTTCGACCCGGGTCGTTTTCAGTCCTGCCTCTTCGAGAAGCGCGGTCATCTCATCCAGCTCGTACCTCCGCAGGTGGTTCACGAAACGGTCGTCCCGGCCGAAATAGGCGCGTCGGTGTGGAAAGGTCAGGATCAGGCCGCCCTCCGGCGTCATGACCGATGCGATCTCGCGCAGTGCCTGCCGGTCCTCAGGCAGGTGTTCCAGGACCTCGGAGCAGACCACCCGGGAAAAGGCGCCCGCTCTGAAGGGCAGGCGCTCCGCGTCGGCCACCACGTACCTCCCCTTCTCGCCGCGGCGCTTCAGCGTCCGGAGGGCCGCAAAGGAGAGTTCGGAATAGACGGTCCGGTCCGATACCTCCGTCATCGGCGACAGGCCGCTGCCCACCTCGAGAATCCATCCCCCCGCCTGCGGTTCCAGCCATTTGCGCACGGCGCGCCGCCGCAGGAGATAGTTGTACAGCCGGTTCTTCAGCGACACGTAGGCGTCGTCGGCAAAGAACGCTTCGAACCGGTTGCCGCCCGAGGGGGTCACGGGTTCACCGGAAACAGCCGGGAGCGGACGATCCCCATTCGGGCCAGACGGAAAACCAGTGCCGTCCAGAGGCAGCCCGCCCCGTATCGTACGCTGCGCCGGAAATTGATCGATGAGGCTTCGGCGAAGTATTTCGTCGGACAGCTCACCTCCGCGATCGTGAACCCCTGCCAGATGATCTGGGCCAGGATCTGGTTGTCGAAGAGGTAGTCGTCCGAGTTGTCTTCGATGGCGATGCTCTGCAGCAGCTCCCTGGAGAAGGCACGGTATCCGGTGTGATACTCCGAGAGCTTTGCCCCCAGCAGGATGTTTTCGATCAGCGTGAGAACCCGGTTGGCCACGTACTTCCAGAGGGGCATGCCCCCTTTGAGGGCGTAGCCGCCCAGGATCCGCGATCCGAGAACACAGGGATACAGGTCGTTTCCGATCAGGGCGGCCATCGCCGGAATGAGCCGGGGGGTGTACTGGTAGTCGGGATGCACCATGATGATGATATCCCCGCCCGCATCCAGCGCCATGCGGTAGCAGGTCTTCTGGTTGCCCCCGTAACCCCTGTTGCGTTCGTGGACAAAGACCTTCGTGCGGGGCAGCGCGGCGGCGATGGCCGATGTGCGATCGCCGCTTGCATCGTCCACCAGGATCACCAGGTCCACGATCCCCTGATCCATCACCTCGTCATAGGTCCGCTCGAGGGTGGCGGCCGCGTTGTATGCGGGCATCACGACGATGATTTTCTTGTCTGCGAACATGCCCTCTGATATCCTCAATTTCCCTTTCGTTCAAGGGCTTTTTGTGATCCGCTCCGGTTTCCGTCGGGCCCGGGGCCGGACCCCCTCCCGGAACCGGGCGCCTCCCGGACCCCCTGCTCCTGCCTGAGCAGGGCGGCAAGGTTTCCTGCAGCTTCGGCATGGTGGGGCGTCAACTCCAGAACCCGCAAAAAGCAGTCCTTCGCTTCCGCCAGCCTGCCCCGAGCCGCAAGCAGCACCCCGAGATTGTTCCAGGCCTTCGCGAAGGACGGATCGTGCCGCAATGCCTCCCGGTAATGGCGCTCCGCCGCATCGGCCCTCCCCTCGATCGT
>JBFMBA010000184.1:0-2700 GCA_040755475.1 Thermodesulfobacteriota bacterium | reverse complement strand
CGCGACGAATGCCTGAGCGCAATGAACGCCGGCCTGCAAAAGCTCGGTGTCGACCTGAACAAGGCCGATTTTTTCATCACCCATCTGCATTCGGACCACATGGGGCTTCTGGGCGCACTTGCCTCGGATAACGCCAAAGTCCACTTCAATGAGCGGGAAGCGAAGCGGATATATGCCCAGCGTGCCGGGGAGGACCACTGGCAGAAAATTCTGGACGTGTATATCGCCAATGGCTTTACCGCCGAGGGCGCCCGGACATCCCTGGAGCGACATCCGGCACATCAGTATGGCTTGAAGCGAAAGATTGACTTCACCATTGTGAACGACGGTGACACGATCGACATGGGAAATTTTCATTTCCGATGCGTGGCAACCTCCGGGCATTCGCCCGGGCATACATGCCTGTATGACGCGGAAAAGAAAATCCTGGTCGCCGGCGACCATATCCTCTTTGATATTACCCCCAACATCACCTACTGGGTGGATATGGAAGACTCCCTGGGCAGGTATCTGGCCAGTCTCGAAAAGGTCAAGGCCCTTGACGTGGAAATCGTGTTGACCGGACATCGCCGCCTGGTGCATGACCTCCCGGGGAGAGTGAGGGAGCTGCAGGAACACCACCGCGCCCGGCTGAATGAAGTGTTGGTTGCCCTGGGTGATGGAGAGAAGAACATCCTCCAAACCGCCCCCCACATCCGCTGGAACATCACCGCCCGGACATGGGAGGAATTCCCGGCGCAGCAGAAGTGGTTTGCCTTCGGGGAAACGATGGCGCATGTCAAGCATCTGGAGGGTAAAGGGAAAGTGCGCAGCAAAAACCGGAATGGTACGATCACCTATTCGCTGGCGTGAATGCCCTGTTGACGTCATTTCAGTGCTGTTAGCGCTTTACAAAAGGGCTGTTTATCGATTAAATAGCGACCCGTGCTCCCGGGGGACATGGTCAAGGCGTCGCATTTGGGGTCGAGCGGCCCGTCTGCCGGCGATCCTCCGGGAGGCCGACATTCGGCAAGAGGGAAAAGGTGAGGGGGAATCATGACTGGAGAACCGGTTTCGAGTGCCCTGTACGATGTGGTCATTATCGGTGGCGGGCCGGCGGGGCTTACCGCGGGCATGTATGCCGCCCGGGCCAACCTCCGGACCCTGGCCATCGCAGGCGAATCGACGGTGAGCCAGGTGACGGTCACCGATCACATCGAGAATTATCCGGGAATCCCGGAGGGGGTCAACGGGTTCGACCTCGCGGAACGCTTCAGGGCGCAGGCGGCACAGTTCGGCCTGGAGACCGCCTCGGGCGACGTGACGGCAGTCGCGAGGAAACGCCTGGGCAACCTGGACGGCTGGGAGGTCACCGCGGGTGGGATGCACTACGGGGCGCTCGCCGTGGTCATCGCCACGGGAGCCAACTGGCGGCGCCTCGGCGTCCCCGGGGAGGAGCGGTTCATCGGAAAAGGGGTCTCGTTCTGCGCCACCTGTGACGGCCCCTTCTACAAGGACCGGGAGGTGGCTGTGGTGGGCGGCGGCGACACGGCGATCCAGGAGGCCATCTACCTCACCCGCTTTGCCAAAATGGTCACCGTCATCCATCGGCGGGATCGCCTGCGGGCGACGGCCATCCTCCAGCAGCGCGCCCTGGCCAACGACCGGATCTCCTTTGCCTGGAGCTCCGTCGTCGAGTCGATCGACGGTCTGGACCTTGTCCAGTGGGTTCGCCTGAAGGATCTGAAATCGGGGGACACGCGGGAGCTTGTCGTGGACGGGATCTTTGTCTTCGTCGGCCTCACCCCCAACACCGAGGCCTTTCGGAAGCTGGTTGCCCTGGACCCGGGCGGCTACATCACCGTGGATGCGAACATGCAGACCTCGGTTCCGGGGATTTTCGCCTGCGGGGACTGCATCGCCAAGCGCCTCCGCCAGGTGGTCACCGCCTGCGGCGACGGGGCGACGGCGGCCTACTCCGCCCAGCTCTTCGTCGAGGAGCTCAAGGGAGAGGCCTACTGATGCAGGATTTCATCATGGCCTGGCGCCATCTGCCGTCAAATCTGAGCCCGACCCTCCTGGAGATCGGCTCCTTTCAGGTCCGCTATTACAGCCTGATGTACCTGGCTGCCTTCGCCTGCACCTATTTCCTGGTCATGTACCGGATCAGGCGGGAGCGGTATCCCTACACGGCGGAGCTGGTCCAGGACTACTTCGTCTGGGCGATTCTCGGGGTGATCCTGGGTGGCCGCCTCGGCTACGTTCTGTTTTACAACCTCGGCTACTACCTGGAGCATCCGCTGCAGATCCTTTTTCCCTTCGATCTGTCGAACGGGTTTCAATTCATTGGGATCAGCGGCATGTCCTACCACGGGGGCGCGATCGCGGTCCTGGCGGCCTCGATCTTGTTCTGCCGGCGGCGTAAAATCGATTTCTGGCGCTTCGCCGACCTCTTCTGCCCGGCCATCCCGCTGGGCTATACTTTCGGGCGGATCGGGAATTTCATCAACGGCGAACTCTACGGCCGGGCCACCACCGTTGCCTGGGGGATGGTCTTTCCCCTAGATCCGCTGCACCTGCTGCGCCATCCCTCCCAACTCTACGAGGCCCTCTTCGAGGGGATCATACTGTTCGTGGTCCTGTGGCTGATCCGGCGAAAAACCCCCTTCGAAGGCGCCCTGCTTGCCTGGTATCTGATCGGCTACGGCACCGTCCGGTTTT
>JBFMBA010000183.1:1527-3349 GCA_040755475.1 Thermodesulfobacteriota bacterium | reverse complement strand
ACGGGAAGCCGCTTGGGTTCAACGGGCGCACCGATAGGACAGAAGGAGACGGCCTTTCAGGCCGTTGAGCGCAACGGGGACCCGATCGCCCCCGCGTCTTCGTCCGCTTTCCATGCTTATGGGGGTGATGTTTTCGGGGATGATCGACAGGCCTGTAAAGCTGAGGTTTAAAGCCACGGGCAGCAACGGAAGCTCCCCGCTTGGGATCCGGTCATCTTTCAACGGCTTTGCCGGTTGAACGGTATACCGTGACCTGCCGCTCTTGAAGCGCCTTGATGCCCATGACCGGTAAAAGATTGAATAAACCCATTGTCGCCTGTCTCCGCGGAGAATCGCTCGATGCGGTTCTGACGGCGGTACGGCAATGGCCGCCGCGGCGGGTGATTTCCCCTCTCATCGGTGCCCTTTGTCGTGGGGACGAAAGGGTCAGGTGGCATGCCGTGTCCGCCCTGGGTGCGGTCACGGCGGCCCTGGCGGAGACCGAACCGGAGGCCGCCCGCACCGTGATCCGCCGCCTGATGTGGAGCCTGAACGACGAGTCCGGGGGGATCGGCTGGGGCGCCCCGGAGGCCCTGGCGGAGATCATGGCCCTCCACCGGGGGTGCGCCGAGGAGTTCGGCCACATCCTGGTGGCCTATATGCGTCCCGACGGCTCCTACCTCGCGCTACCCGCCCTGCAGAGGGGCCTGATGTGGGGTCTGGGAAGGTTGGCCGGGTCAAGGCCCGACCTCCTCAGGAAGTGGGATGCCCCGGTCTACCTCCAGCCCTATCTGGATTCCGGGGACCCGGAGGTGCGGGGGCTCGCAGCGCGTGCCCTGGGGCTGCTGAAGGAGACTGCGGCCAGAAAACGGATCGAAGCCCTGAAAGGCGATACCACCCCGTTGACCCTTTACCATGAGGGCAACCTGACACCTGTGACTGCCGGGAGCCTTGCCCAGGCGGCCCTGGAACGCATCTCGGGCGACGCTTGAGGCGTCCGCATCTTCACTTCGCGTAACGCATCGACCGCCGCTTGGGGTGTGCCCGCGGGCATCCGGGCCTTGCCCGCCGCTGATGTTCATCACCGGCCTGGGCCAGGTGGCGGATATCCTGTCGGCGGCCCGGACCGTTCCAGGCCGCTGACCCTGGGCGGTCGGCGCGGGATCCCCATGGCCCGCCGGGAGCAGGGCCGCAATCCCCAAAAAACCCTTGACACCTCTGAGTAACCTTCCATATAGTCGCCCATAACCGCTACATCTATGGGTAAAATACGAAGGACAGGGAGGAACGGAGCGATGATGAAGAAATGTGCGATGATGGTTGCGGCAGCTGCGGTTTGTCTCCTGATGTTCAATCCTACGTCTTCTTGGTCGGCGGCGAAGGGTCCGATCAAGATCGGATTCATCGCCCCGCTGTCGGGCGGTATGGCCGCCAACGGCAAGGACATGCTGATGGGCCTCGAGCAGTACCTCGATGAGATCAAATACCAGGCCGCCGGCCGGAAGATCGAGCTGATCGTCGAGGACGACGAAGCCAATCCTGCCGTGGGTCTCACCAAGACGCGCAAGCTGATAGAGAAGGACGGTGTCCACATCATGACCGGGGGGCTGATGGCATCCACCGCCTACGCCCTTGCGCCGTACATCGATTCCAGGGAAACCCCCATGACCTATCCCATCATGTCGGCCGACGACATCACCCAGCGAAAGATTCCCAAATGGATCGTCCGCACGGGGTGGTCCAGCAGCCAGCCCCACCAGGCCTTCGGCGAATATGCGTACAACACGCTGAAATTCAGGAAGGTGTCCATCGTAGCCTATGATTTCGCCTTCGGCTGGGAGTG
>JBFMBA010000183.1:0-1517 GCA_040755475.1 Thermodesulfobacteriota bacterium | reverse complement strand
GGGGCTTCCACAAGACCTTCGAGGATGCGGGGGGGAAAGTCCTCCAGAAGATCTGGGTGCCCCTGACCGCCCAGGACATGAGCCCCTATCTCTCGCAGATATCCAAGGACGCCGATGCGGTGTTCGCCGTCTTCTCCGGCCGGTTGACACTGCAGTTCGTGAAGCAGTACAAGGAGTTCGGACTCAAGGACAAGATCCCCCTGATCGGCGGCGGCACGGTGACGGACGAACATGCCCTCCCCTCGATGGGGGACGAGGCGATCGGGATCATCACCCCGCTGATCTACAGCGAAGTCCTCGACACGGCTATCAACAAGAAGTTCGTCAAGGCGTTCCGCGCGAAAGCCAAAAAGGCCGCGTCCTACTATTCCGAGGGAACCTATTCGGGCGGGCGATGGATCGTGGAGGCGATCAAGAAGATCAACGGGGACGTGGAGAACAAAGCGAACATGCTGGCGGCACTCAAGCAGGTCGAGCTCAGGGATCTCCCGCGCGGCCCCATGAAGCTCGACCACTACGGCAATCCGATCCAGAACGTGTACATCCGAAAGGTGGAAAAGGTCGGCGGGGCTTTGCAAAACACGGTGATCTTCACCTATCCGAACGTATCCCAGTTCTGGAAGTCCAAACCCGAGGAGTTTCTCAGGCAGCCCGTCTATTCCCGGGAATTCCCTGCTGTGAAGCCCTGAGGGGTCCTTGCCGCGGCAGGCGCGGCGCTTCCCCTCCGGCCCGGTCCATCATGGACGGCAGGGTGCGGCTCGGGGCGCCGATCCTCGGCGGAGCGGCATGACAGTCCATACATTCCCCGCGGCGGCGGTCCGGATGGATCGCCGCCGCGCTGACCCGAAACCGGGCGCTCGCCGGGTACGGTGACGCATCCCGCTTACCGACTGCGAAGCGGCCTTGCCGGGCACACAGGGGCCTTTTGAGGGAAAGCAGCCTGGAGACAGAGAGGGAGTTTTGAGTCATTTCTTGTTGGTCCAGACGCTCAACGGGCTTTCTTTCGCGGCCCTTCTTTTTTTGCTTTCGAGCGGACTGTCGCTGATCTACGGGGTGATGAAGATCGTGAACATCGCCCACGGATCCTTTTTCATGGTGGGGGCCTACGTGGCGCTCTCCGTGATCATGCAGACGAACAGTTTCCTGCTGGGAGCACTAGCGGGGGGGCTCGCCGTCGCGGTGGTCGGTTTCGTCATCGAACGGGGATTCCTGCGAAGGTTCCCGCTGCAGGCCCTTCCCCAAATGATGATCACCCTGGGCTTCGCCCTGGTCATCCGCGATCTTTCCCTGCTGATCTGGGGAGGGGATCCCTATATTCTGCCCTGTCCGGAAATCCTCAAAGGCTCCGTCAAGATATTCGATGTCGTGTTTCCAGTCTACCGGATATTCATCTTTTTTGTTGCCGTCTTCGTTGCCATCGCCCTGTGGTTCTTCAATGAAAAGACGCTGGTGGGGGCAAAACTGCGCGCAGCCGTGGACGATCACGAGATGGCCGGCGGCGTGGGGCTGAACGTTCC
>JBFMBA010000182.1:0-2265 GCA_040755475.1 Thermodesulfobacteriota bacterium | reverse complement strand
AAGCGACCGCATCGGCGCCCGCGGGAACAGCCTACCGGGAATCCTTTGACGGCGCTGCCGGGCAACCGGCTTCGCCGCTGCCCGCCTTCAACCCGCCGGGACAGGAGGATGCCACGTCGGCCGGCCTCGGCCACATCCGCCAGATGGATCCCCGGTTTGATGAAAAACGGTTCACCGACGGCGCCATGGACCTGTTCTTTCTCATCCAGGGGGCATGGGCGAACCGCGACATGTCCAGCGTCAGGAACATTTTGACCGATGAGATGTTCACCAGCCTGCAGGAGGATGCCGCCCGGCTGAAAGCCGACCGGAAGATCAACCGTCTGGAGAACATCGCCGTCCGTTCGGTGGATATCACGGAGATTTGGCAGGAGGGGGGAGAGGATTTCATCACGGCAAGGATCTACGCGAACCTTCTGGATTATACCATCGACGAGCAGACCGGCGGCGTCCTGGCCGGGAGCCGGACGGAACCCGTCAAATTCAACGAATACTGGACATTCAGACGGCCGGTCGGGGATCACCCCTGGAGGCTGTCCGCCATTCATCAGGCGGAGTGAACAGAGGCGCCCCGGCAACGGGGCGCCTTCTTACTTTGACGAGGGGACCCGAGATGACTGTCAACAAGCGCCTGTCCGGATTTGCCTTTGCCGTTCTGATCTGCTTTCTTTGGAGCGGTTCCGCCGGGGCGGACGAACGGCTCACGTTCCGGTCGTCCATCCTGTTCGACATGACAACGGACCGGATCCTTCATGCCTATAACGCGGACGCTCCCATCCAGCCCGCATCCATCACCAAAGTCCTGTCGCTCTATGTGGCCACCGAAGCGATCCGGAAAGGGACGGCGGATCCCGGCGACATGGTGAGGGTCAGCCGCACGGCCGGGCGCACAAACGGGTCCACGATGCACATCCGGGCCGGCAGCAGGATCCCCCTGCAGGAGCTTCTCGAAGGGATGGCGGTGGTTTCCGCCAACGATGCCTCCGTGGCGGTCGCCGAATATATCGGCGGCAACGTCCAGGGCTTCGTGCGGAGGATGAACCGCAAGGCCCGGGAGCTGGACATGTTCGGCAGCTTCTTCGTCAATCCCAACGGACTGCCCGCCAAGGGCCAGGTGACCACGGCACGGGACGTCCTTACGCTGGCCTGCAGCTACATCCGCCGTTTTCCCGAATCACTGGACATGCACTCGCGGCTCACTTTCACCCACGGCGACTTCACCCGCCACAACAGCAACAACCTGCTCAGACACTATCCCAGCGTGGACGGCCTGAAAACGGGGTGGATCCGCAGTGCGGGCTATCATATTATCGCAACCGCCAAGCGCGAGGACACCCGTCTGATTGCCGTGGTCATGGGAGCGAAAAACCTGGAAATCCGGACGAGGGAAACGGAGAGGCTTCTGGATGAAGGGTTCCGGATGGTCAGGGATACCCGCGGCTAGTCGAAGTCGGTGTCCGTCGGAATATGAAAGAGTTTCTTGAGAATCTCGTCGAAATAATCCGGAAGGTAACGGTGCCAGAGTCGGATGGGTAGTTCGCCCAGATCCCGCTGCTGGGAAAGGGGATAGGTGAACAGATACTCCATCAGGCACTGGATGTTCCGTGCGAGCGGCCCCCGGTATTGCTGGCGCAGTCGCTGCTCGATGATCCGGTCCTCATGGATGCATCGACCGATCTCGCTCTCCATCATCTCCTGATAGGTGGAAAGGATCATTTCCAGGTGCACGGACTCTTCGCCCGACCGGACAAACTCGACGAAAGCCTCCCGGGCCTCGTAGGGGGAAAACCCCCTTGCCTGCATGAGCTTCAGCAGTCCGCCCCCGAGGGGGCGGGCGATGAGCTCCTCCCGGGGCGGACAGTAGCGGATGATCAGATTGGTTGCATTGTAGCGTCCCACGTGCCGTTCCTGCCCGATCACCTCGCAGCGGGGCAGACGGTCCAGGAGCGCCGTCAACCGCTGCTGCTCCGGCTCCTCCAGGATCACCTTCATTCCCGCCACATCATCGATCACCAGCTGCTCTCCCGTGTCCATGAAGGGCCGCTGTAGCCGCAGGTCTTCCAGTATCCTGTTCTCCGCCTCCAGGAACTCTTTCGTCATGTCCTCGGGCGCCGTCAGCAGCGCCTGCCGGGGAATGCCCAGCCGACTGGCCCGCTCGTCCGCGAGCCGATCGGCATGGCGCTTGATCGTCTCGAAAATCCTGTCGATGATCCGCCGAGCCGTTTTTTCCGCCAGGCGGCGGACCCTTTTCATCCGGCTCGATCC
>JBFMBA010000181.1:0-3420 GCA_040755475.1 Thermodesulfobacteriota bacterium | reverse complement strand
CTCGTCGCTTTTTTCTCCGGCACCGTCTATGCCCTGATGAAATTCGCCTTTCCCACCCTGGGCAAGGAGCCCGACTTCGTCGTCCTGAACAAGAAGGATTTCACGGATCTGCCGGTCAATTCGATCAAGCGCTTCCCCTGGGGCGGCACGGTGGGACTCTATTTCACGAAGGCCGACGGCAGCGTGATAGCCCTGAAGGGCGTTTGCAGCCACATGGATTGCAACGTCGACTACAAGCCCCAGGAGAGGCGTTTTTACTGCGCCTGTCACCAGGGATGGTTCGACGAAAACGGGAAGAATGTCGCCGGTCCGCCTCCCAAACCTCTGGAAATCTTCGTCATCTCGGAAGAGGGGGAAAAACTGATCATCGCCAAGGAGGGGGTCAAGGTTGAACTGCCCAAGGCTTAAAGACTGGCTGGACGAGCGCTACGACCTCAAGGGGATAACGACGCTTGCCAAAAGCAAGCTCGTTCCCGCGCATCGCTACGACCTGTGGTACTACACCGGCGGAATCACGCTGTTTCTGTTCATCATCCAGTTCGCCACGGGGATGCTGATGGCCCTGTACTATGTCCCCCACGTCGATTTCGCCCACAAGAGCATTATCGAAATCGTCACCAAGCTGAACATGGGGTGGTTTTTCCGCTCGCTCCACCACTGGGGGGCGCAGCTCTGCATCGCTTTCCTGTTCATCCACCTCTTCGGCACGCTGCTGCTGAAGTCCTACCGCAAGCCCCGGGAGATGGTCTGGGTGACCGGCTTCGTCCTGCTGGGCCTGTCGGTCTTCTTCGGTCTGAGCGGCTACCTGCTGCTCTGGGATGAACGCGCCTTTGCCGCCACCCGCGTGGCGACCGGGGGGGCCGGCGCCTTTCCCTTCATCGGGTGGTTCATCAAGGCCTTTCTGCGGGGCGGCATGGACGTGACCGGCGACACCCTCCTGCGCTTCTATGCTTTCCACGTGGCCATCCTGCCGATCATCACCCTGGGCCTGGCGGGTCTGCATATCCTTCTGGTGCAGTATCACGGAATGAGCGTCCCCCTCTCCGTGGACAGGGAGAAAGTCAGGGAAATCCCTTTCTTTCCCAATGTCCTCTTCAAGGATCTGTCGGTCTGGCTGGTGGTGCTGGGGGTGCTCGTGACGCTGGCGGTCCTCCTGCCTCCGGAGATCGCTCCGAAGGCCGATCCGCTGGCCCCGCCGCCGGAAAACATCAAGCCCGAATGGTATTTTCTCTTCCTCCTTCAGACCCTCAAGCTCTTCCCCGGTGACATCCTGGGGCTCAATGGAGAGACGATCGCCATCCTTCTGGTCACCGGCGCGATTCTCTTTTTCTTCCTCATTCCCTTTTTCGACCGGAAGTCGTCCCGGGGCGAGAAGAGCCCGCTGTTCACCTGGATCGCCGTCGTCTATCTTCTCTACTTCGCGACCATGACGGTGGTGGGTTTTCTGAGTTAAGGAGCAGTCATGCGAAGGATCGGAATCGTCAAATGCTGGTTGAACAGCCGCTTTTTCCCCCTTTGCCGCTGGCTGCCGGTCCTGCTCCTGCTGGCCGGCACCGCGACCGGATGGGCAGCGGAAAAGGTTCAGAAGGTGGACGTGTTCCCGCCGACGCCCTACGACGGCTTCATCATTTATGAAAGCCTGACCCTCTTCTGGATCCTGATCATCGGCCTGATCGTCGTCATCCGGATGAAGCTCAGGGAAATCGAACGGATTCAGGAACTGGGCGTGGAAGCGGAAGACCCGGACGCCCCTGTGCTGCGATGAAGCTGCAACACAAAACCCTCCTTGTCCACATCAAACACCAGATCGGTATTGTGCAGCTCAACCGTCCCAGGCGGCATAACGCGATCAACGGAACCCTGATCGCCGAGCTGACCGAGGTGATGGGCACCCTCGGCGATGATCCGGCGGTGCGGGCCGTGGTCATCACGGGGGCCGGCGATAGCTTCTGCGCCGGCGCCGACGTGCAGTGGATGAAGCGCATCGCCGGCGGCTCGGCCGCCAGCCGCGCCGATGCACGGGCGCTGACGGACATGATGCACAGGATCGGCACCCTGAGCAAACCCACGATCGCCCGGGTGCAGGGTGCCGCCTTTGCGGAAGGCTTGGGGCTGGTCGCGGCCTGCGACATGGCGGTCGCCGCATACGATGCGGAGTTCTGCCTGCCTGAGGTCCGCTTCGGCCTGACACCGGAAACGACATGCCCTTACCTGGTGCGCGCCATGGGGGAGCGCACGGCGCTCCGCTACGCACTGACCGCCGAACGGTTCTCCGCGGCCGAGGCTTACCGCATCGGACTGTTGAGCGACCTGGCGCCGCTTGAGGAACTCGACGCCAGGATCAACGATCTGCTCGGGCATCTGCTCCGGGGGGCACCCATCACCCAGCAGACCACCAAGAAACAGTTCCGCATGGCCGCCGCCCACGAACCGTTCAAGGGGGACGCGCCGCAGACCGCCGATCCGCGCACCGCTGCGGAATCCCTCGAGGGTATCCTGTCTCTCATCGAGAAGCGCGAACCGGCATGGGCGGGTCTCACGCACAAAACCGCGGCAAAAACAGCAAAGCCCGCCAAGGCCCGACGCAGGAAGGCCTGATCCCATCCCGGCGCCCCACCGTGCGCACGGGGCGCTTCACATATCCGACCCATTCTGATAAAGCAATGCGCATGAACGATTCCCTGAGCGACCTGCCCGAGGGAGAGATACACCTGTGGGTCGCCTCTCCTGAAGACTGGGCGGCCCCCTCCCAGATCGCATCCGCCCGCCATACCCTGGACGGCACGGAGATCGCACGGTTGGAGCGGTTCCGTTTTCCGGCGCACCGGCATCTGTTTCTGGTCAGCCACCTCCTCGTCCGGACGGCGCTTTCGCGTTACGCCGATCTCCCTCCGGACGCCTGGCGCTTCATCCACGACCGATTCGGCAAGCCCCACATCGATCCGGCTATGGGAGCGGCGCCCCTGACCTTCAGCCTTGCCCACACCGCCTCTCTGGCGGTCGTGGGTGTGGCCCGGCAGCATCGAATCGGCGTGGATGTGGAGAAGGCAGACCGCCCGGTCAACGGGGCGGCGCTGAGCCGGCGTTTCTTTTCCCGGGTCGAGGCGGACGCCCTGGAAGACCTTCCTCCCGGCCGCCGGGCGAAGCGCTTTCCCCTGTACTGGACCTTGAAGGAGGCCTACATCAAGGCGCTCGGACCCGGGCTTTCCCACCCGCTGGATTCCTCTGCCTTTCACCTGACAGGGACAGATCCGTACCGGATCGATTTTTCCACGACAGACCGGCAGGACCACGGAACGTGGCGCTTTGCGTTGATCGAACCCCGGCCATCCTATGTCGCAGCCCTCTGCGCCCACGCTGCAGGGCACGAAACATTCGCCGTACGGTGCCATCAGGCCCTGGCGACGGGCGAGTCGGCCC
>JBFMBA010000180.1:0-7695 GCA_040755475.1 Thermodesulfobacteriota bacterium | reverse complement strand
GCTTTCACAAGAAAGGCGCTTCGTGACGCCCTTGCGCGCTGCACCATTGAGAAACTGGAACAGAAGCATCGTCGGGGGTACGAGCGATACCCCGTTGCCGCCGATGAGTTCTCAGTTTGGGAAACTGAGCAGGCTTGGGGTGATGAATGAAACACGGCGAAATACGTTGGTACAAGTTCATACCGCCAGATAAAAAGCGGCCAGTTTTAATCCTGACCCGCGATTCTGTGTTGGGGTACCTTGGAGAAGTGACAATCGCTCCCATCACAACTACAATCCGCAATATACCCTCTGAGGTGTTTCTCTCGAAAGCCGACGGCATGCCCCAGAATTGTGCTGTCAATTGCGATCACTTGCAGACTGTTTCGAAAGGGAAGATTGGAGCATTGATCACATTTTTGCCTCTGCCAAAAATGGTTGAGGTTGGGCGTGCAATACGTTTTGCACTCGATATTTAAGATAGGCGCGGCCAACGGGTCGTTCCACCGGATCTCTTACGCTCCCGGTGAACTCTGCGTTGGCATAGGATGCAACCATGAATAAATCTGCCCTCATTATCAACGGCGCTACCCGACCAGGCGAAAATACGGATATACTGGTCGAGCGGGTTGTAGCAGGGGCACGTAACGTCAATGTGGTCCCCTCAGTCGTCGAACTCCGAAACAAACAGATCTCGAATTGTATCGGCTGTTACCAGTGCCTGAGTCTTTCTACGTGCTCTTTTCAGGACGACATGACTCAAATTCGCGCCCTGATTGAAGATGCAGACCTATTGGTTCTTGCCTCTCCTCTATACTGGTGCGGTGTTACCGGGCTCATGAAAATATTCATCGACAGGTCATTCTTTTACTATCATTCTGGCACCAAGCCGCTCATCTCCGGTAAGAAAGCCGTCCTTCTTGCGCCGATGAATCAAAAGAGCGTCGAGTTTGAATCCCAAGTGCTAGTAGAGTTCTATAAACGCCTATTCAACTGTCTTGGCATAGAAATAGTAGACATGGTATTTTTCGGTGATATCATGAGCAGGGGCATTGTGCGGGAGAAGCTGGAGTATCTGGAGCAAGCCTACGAAGTCGGCACACGGCTTAGGGGGTATACTCGGGAGAACAAGGCACGGCGGAACCAATCGTTGCTCAGTGCGTTAGCGCGGACAAATCACCTTTGATGTGGGAAAATGGACCTTTTAGAAGAACTTAAGAAACTAACTCTGAAATTGGATCAAAGAGGGATCGATTATGCGTTATGCGGAGGCTTAGCCATTGCCGTCTATGCGAAGCCCCGCGCGACACTCGACATTGATATCATGATCGATCCGGATCTTCTTTCTGAAACGAAAAAGGCGGCTCAAGAACTGGGCTTTACACTGAGTTCGATGCCGATGGAATTCAAGAGCGGCGCCATCAAGATTCACAGATTGACCAAAATCGATAAAGATTCAGGAGAACACTTCGTTCTGGATTTGCTGATTGTGACGCCGGAAACGAAAAAGGCATGGGATGAACGCCTCACTGTTGAGTGGGAAGGCGGCCCATTGAAGGTGGTTTCTCCGCGGGGATTGATTTTATTAAAGTCTTTGCGCGGTAGCGGCCAGGACCAGGACGATATTGAGTATCTCAGGAGTCTGGAACATGAAGATTGACATGAGTCGCGAAGCCATCACAAACCGATTGAAAAAAGTGAATGAGTTACGACGAGCCTGCCTGTCGCTCGCCAACTCCGATGCAGGCAAGAGGATAATGAGGAAATGTTCGGCCAACAAGTCGGTGCAGCGGACCTCGCAGTCGCTTGGCCGCTGACCGTGCCGTTGGCCGCTCGATCAAGAAAGAATGAGAATGTCAAGAGAATCAGCGCCGGGGATCAAGGTCTACCGGGTGCGTGCGGCCCGCGGTATCGGATGATTGCCGAGGGCACCCATTGAAGAAAAGCCTTGCCTGTCAGATCCGCTTCAGCGCCGAATCCAGGTCTTCGATCAGGTCGTCCGGATCCTCGATCCCCACGGAGAGCCTGACGAGATCGCCGGTCACCCCGATCCGCCTGCGGTGGTCGGGATGCATGGCGGCGTGAGACATGGTAACGGGATAGGTGATGATGCTCTCGACCCCCCCGAGGCTGACGGCCAGGGCCGGCAGCCGGACCTTCTCCAGGAACCGCCGGGTCGCCTCCTCGGTCGGCAGCCGGAAAGAGACGATGCCGCCCGGTCCGTCGGCCTGCCGCTCATGAATCTCCCTGCCGGGATGGTCGGGCAGACCGGGGAAGAACACCTCTTTCACCTCCGGACGTCCGGCAAGCCACTCGGCCAGGCGGGCCGCCCCCCGCTGATGAAGGTCCATGCGCGCCTTGAGGGTCTTGATCCCGCGCATCAGAAGCCAGCAGTCCTGCGGGCCCAGCACCGCCCCGAAGGCATTCTGAATGAATTTGATCCGGCCGGCCAGCTTCTCGTCGGCGGCGACGGCCAGTCCCGCGATCAGATCGCTGTGACCGCCGAGGTACTTCGTGGCGCTGTGGATCACGATATCCATCCCGTGCTCGAAAGGCCGCTGGAGATAGGGGGTCATGAAGGTGTTGTCGATGATGGTCAGTAGCCCCTTCTCCCTGGCCAGGGCTGAAACGGCCCGCAGGTCCGTGATCCGGAGGAGCGGATTGGAAGGGGTTTCCAGGTACAGCGCCCTGGTGTTGGGACGGATCGCCTCGCTGATCCTTTCGGTGTCGGTGAAATCGACGAATGTGGCCTCGATCCCGAGACGGTTGAAGAGCTTCGTCAGGACGCGGTAGGTTCCCCCGTAGACATCCTCGCACGCCACCAGGTGGTCGCCGGCCGAAAACAGGAGAAAAACGCTCGAAATCGCTGCCATTCCCGAGGAAAAGGCGAACCCCTTCCCTCCACCTTCCAGGCCGGCGATGATCGCCTCCAGGGCGCTTCGCGTGGGGTTCCCGGAGCGGGAATAATCATAGGGACCGAATGCATCGGCCTTCGCCTGCTGAAACGTGGCGGCATGATAGACGGGAATGCTGACCGCCCCGGTCACCGGATCGACTTCGTTTCCCGTGTGCAGGATCTTTGTTCCGATCTTCATGTGCGTGTCTCCTCTGCACTCAGGGCCTGTTCCAGATCATCGAGCAGGTCGCCCGCATCCTCGATGCCCACCGACAGCCGCAGCAACCGGTCGTTGATCCCCATCCGCTCGCGCTCCGCCGGATCCATATCGGCGTGGGTCTGAAGGGCGGGAAAGGTGATCAGCGATTCCACCCCACCCAGGCTTTCGGCAAAGGAAATGAGACTGACTTTCCGGAGCACCGCTTCGGCGATGCGCCGCTCGGCCACCTCGAATGACACCATCGCACCGAATCCGCCGGCCTGCTCCCCGAGCAGGCGATGACCGGGGTCCCTCTCCAGCCCCGGGTAATAAACCCGCGTCACGCAGGGCTGCCCGGAGAGCCACTCGGCGATTACCCGGGCATTTTCCAGCTGCCGGTCGATCCGGACGCCCAGGGTTTTCATGCCCCGGATGACCAGCCAGCAGTCCTGCGGTCCCAGGACGGCGCCGACGGAATTTTGCAGGAAATAGACCTGACCGGCCAATTCCTCCGTTTTCACCACCACCAGTCCCGCCAGGACATCGTTGTGACCGGCAATGAACTTCGTGGCGCTGTACACGACGACATCCGCGCCCAGCTCCAGCGGCCGCATGAGGTAGGGGGTCAGGAACGTGTTGTCCACGATGGTCAGTAGTCCCCTGCCCCTGGCGATTGCGGCGATCTTTCGGATATCCGCCACCTTCAGGAGCGGATTGGTCGGCACCTCCACGAGGAGCGCACGGGTGTTGTCCCGGATCGCCCCGGCCACCCGTCCGGTATCGCTTGTATCTACATAGGTCGCCTCCAACCCCTGCCGGCGAAACACCCTTTCGATCACCCGGAAGGTACCGCCGTACAGATCCTCGGTCACCACCAGGTGATCCCCCGGGTTGAAGAGCAGCAGCAGATTGGCGATGGCGGCCATTCCCGAGGCATAGGCGAAACCCCGGACACCGTCGTCCAGACGGGCGATCCCTTCCTCCAGCACCTCGCGGGTGGGGTTGCCGCTGCGCGAGTAGTCATACCCGGTGCTCTGGCCCAAAGCCGGATGGCGGAACGTGGCGTTCTGGTAAATCGGAAACGACACGGACCCCGTCGCATCTTTGCCCACTCCGAGCTGCACCGCCAACGTAGAAGATTTCATAATCTATATCATATAGTTATCGTATGAGCAGTCTTCGCTTTTCGCCTTCTGCCGCTCCGCCATGTCGGCCAGGGTGTATTTCCTCAAGGTCTTCGACAGGCTTGCCGCCGCCTCGCTCCAGAGATCACGGGCGATGCAGAAGGAGGAACGGTTGCAGACGGCCGGTTTTTGAACGCAATCCACGAGGCTGAGCGGACCTTCGAGGACCTCGACGATCTCTTTGAGGGTAATATCCGCAGGCGCCTTGCCCAGGACGAAGCCGCCGTGGACACCCCGGGTTGCCTCCACCAGCCCTATTCCCTTGAGGGGGCTGATGAGGTTTGACAGGTATTTTTCCGAGATCTCCTCCCGCCGGGCGATATCCTTCAGCAGCACGGGACCCTTGCCATAATGGACGGCCAGATCGATCATCATCCTCACACCGTAGCGACCCTTGGTCGACAGTTTCATCACGCACCCCGACTGTTTATTCTCTATAATGTCTGTTGGAATAGTGGATATGACAAGAAAGAGGAGTTGTCAAGACAAACACCGCCTCCCCATGGATCGGTCGGCGTCGTTCCTCCTGATCGCCCTTTTCCGCCGCGCCGGCCCCGTCCTTCAGCAGACCGGGGACGGGGCCGTCATGACCGCGGCTGACAGGGCTGGAGCGGGGTTCAGTCACCGCTGCGGGGTTTCAGGGCCCGGCAGCCCTTCCCGGGCGGGGCACCGGGCAGCAAAGAGATCCGGATCCGGGTGCCCGTCATGCCGGCCGGCAGAGCACCCATGTTTCCTCATCCCGGTGATCAGGCACCAGCAATCCGTCCGACAGCCTCAGAATCCTTCCGGCATACTTGGCACACTCGGGATTATGCGTGACCATGATAATCGTCATGCCGTCCGAATTGAGCGCCTTGAGGAGATCCATGATCTCCCGGGTGGTTTTTGTATCGAGGTTCCCTGTGGGTTCGTCCGCCAGAAGTATGGGGGGCCTGTTCACCAGCGCCCGGGCAATGGCTACCCGCTCCTGCTCCCCGCCGGAGATCTGGCCCGGAAGCCGGCCCGCCTTGGAGGCCAGCCCCACCCGTCTGAGAGCATCGTCGGCCATGGCCCTCTTCTCCCCTTTTTTCGCCTTGACCGGGGTAAGCGGAAGCATGACGTTTTCCCGCACGTTGAGATAGGGAATCAGATGGAAGCTCTGGAAGACAAACCCCAGATAGTTTCTGCGGAAGTCTGCCCTCTCCTCGTGGCCGAGGGCATAGACGTCGATCTGATCCACCCAGTACTTACCGCTGGCGGGGCTGTTGAGCGCCCCCATCACAGTCAGGAGGGTGGACTTCCCCGATCCCGATTCACCCATGATCGCGATCAGTTCGCCCGAGGCGATGCCGAAGTTCATGTTGCGAATGGCCAGTACAGCAGCCTCCCCTTCACCGTATTGCTTGGTCAGATTGTCGATCCGGATATAGCTCACAAATACCTCCTAAAGCGTCCTCAGCGCCTCGCATGGGTCAAGGCGCGCCGCCACGCGCGCCGGATAAAAACTCGCCGCAAGGCCCAAAAGGATGGCCAGAGCCAGTGCCGCCCCAGCCAGCCACGGATCGAACGGGACCTCGACGCCGTGGCCCGCGTGGGCACCCTCCCCGGCAAAGAAAAGAAGCGCGATCTTGGTCGCCCCGATGCCGATCAGGTAGCCCATGATACCGGCAAGAACCGAAACGATCCCCGCCTCCAGCAGGATGATTTTCATCACATGGCCGCTGCGAAAACCGACGGCCCGGAAGATGCCGATCTCGGCGGTCCTCTCCCGGACGCTGCCCATCATCGTCACCAGGACCACCAGCGCGCCCACCAGCGCCACGATCGCGGAAAGGCCGTAGGAGGCCTTGCGAAAATGGTTCAGCGTCTCCATCCGACCCTCCACAACCTGCTTGATGGCCATCACATTGGCCTCGGGAAGGATCTCGGAGATCTGCCGCACCATCTCCTCGATGGGGCAGCCGGCGCACAGGGCGGCCACTTCGGCCAGGGATATGCGCCCCTCCTTGTGGAGAATCGACTGGGCAGTCGCCAGATGGGTAAAGAGGATATGGTCGTCCTGGGAGCCCGTCGCATCGAGGATCCCCGAAACCACCAGGCGCCGCCCGTTCATGGCCACACTTTTGCCCACGTCGAGTCCCAGCACACGTGCTGCTTCCATCCCCGCCAGGACCCCATCCTGATCCGCGTCCGGAAGACGTCCCTGGAACTTCCACCAGGGCCGAAGCTGATAGATGCTCTTGAAATCCATGCCGGCAAGAACCGCCTTGCGGCTCTCCACCTCCACGGCGCCCAGGAGCATGGGACCCACGGCCGCCACGTTTTGGGCATTTTCGATCTCCCGGATCTTCGCCAGTTCCTCTTCGTGGATCTCCTTCATATCGAAGAGCACCCCTCCCAGGGAGAGGCCGCCATAACTCATGGGAAGATTTTCCGTCTTCGGAACGATCAGGATGTTTGCCCCGTACTCCTCCAGTTTGTTGTTGATGTTGTGCGTGAGGGCTTCCACCAGGCTGATGAAAGCCACCACCGCCGATACGCCGATCGTCAGGCCGATGAGCACGAAGGCGGCCTTGGACTTGCGCCTTCTGAGGTTCCGCAGGGCGATGTCACCGAGGGTCATATTCACTTTCCCTTTCCGAAGGCGAAGTATTCTTCACCTTCCAGAATGTCCTTCACCTGAAGGACAAGCTGGTCCCCGCGGACAGACCTGGTCAGAGGGGCCGGATTGCACCCCCCCTGCACCTCGTTGACACTGACCGAGGCAAAACGGCGCCCGCAATTGCGGCAGATCATATAATCTCCCTTTTGGGCGTAGCCCTTTCCTTCACGCCAGCACACATCGCAGGCGTCAAAGGCTGCCCGTATCACGCCGTCCGAACTCTTGAGGACGAAATATTTGATCGTCACACCGTTGCCGGTGGTGTGGCTGTAATAATGCGCCTCCCCGCCGTTGAACGTCTTGACGGGGTAGAGGATCTCCCCGGCCGTTTGGGCCGATCCCGATTTGGTTGCCGCCGGCTTGGCCGCCGTCGTTTCCTTTATCCCTGTCCAAAGATAGAGCGCAACCACGCAGGCTGCGATGAAAACCATAACCACCAGCACCCGCAACGACTGCTTCCTGTCCATACCCGTTTTTTCCTTCATGAACGCCTCCTTCGACTGATCGAACCGATCAGGAATTATCAATCACACCGCCGTTCTGGTAGGTGTAGGATCGGACCACCTTCCCTTCCTTTTCGATATCCACCTGGATATGGCACCCGTAGTCGGTCACCTGCGCGGTCACGTCTTTCTCGGCGGGGTTCGTTTTCCGGTAGGCGTCGATCGCCGCGGCGCTTGCCTCGCGTTTCAGCACCGGATCAAGGGCGCCGGGATCCTGTTTCGTCCCGCAGCCGCCCGCACCGCCTCCCCCGCATCCTCCCCTTCCCGCACTCGAGCCCGTTCCACAGCAAGAC
>JBFMBA010000179.1:0-18963 GCA_040755475.1 Thermodesulfobacteriota bacterium | reverse complement strand
GACGCCGGGCTTGTCGTAGTTGAACATGACAAACATACGCCCTTCGGGGATCACCTCCACCGTGAACCGGTTGAGCCTCACGATCCGCGGCTCCTGGCGGCCGAAGATGGTGCCCGCGGCGGAGATCTCGCCCCTGGCGGTTTTTACGGCGACGGAGATCATGCTCGTGTAGTCCTTCGTTTCGCTGCTTTTGGCCTCCACCACATTGACGCCCCTTTCCCTGGCGATCAGCGGGGCGTTGATGTAATTGACGCCCTCGTTGAGAATGGGGGTGAAGAGCCCCTTGAGCAGGGAGATGGTGATCGGCTCCACGTCGTGGTTGAGGATCTCCCCGCTGTACTCGATGACGACCTCCTTGATGGCGCCCGAGACCAACTGGGCTTCGAACTTCCCCAGCTTTTCGGCAAGGTTCAGGTAGGGACGGATGACGGCCAGGAGCTCGGCGCTGACCGACGGGAAATTCACGGCGCCCTTGATCTCGCCGGTCGTCAGGTAGGCGCAGATCTGCTCGGCGATGGCGACGGCGACATTGATCTGCGCCTCGTCCGTCGAAGCCCCGAGGTGGGGCGTGCAGATGACGTTGTCCAGCGCGATGAGCGCCGTATTTTTCGTCGGCTCCTCCTCGAAGACGTCGAGCGCGGCGCCGGCCACCTTCCCCTCCACCAGGGCGTCATGGAGCGCCTTTTCGCTGACGATCCCGCCCCGCGCGCAATTGACGATGTAGACGCCCTTCTTCATCTTCGCGAAGGCGGCTTCATTGATCAGCCCCCGGGTCTCTTTCGTCATGGGGGTATGGACCGTGATGATGTCGGCCTGGGCATAGATCTCGTCCAGGCCCGCCAGGGTGATGCCCATTTTTTCGGCCGCCTCCGGGGCGATGAACGGATCGTAGGCGAGGACCTTCATTTTCAGCCCCTGTGCCCGGTCGGCCACGATGCTGCCGACCCTTCCGGTGCCGATGATGCCGAGGGTCTTGTTGAGAAATTCGTGCCCGCTGAACCGGGTCTTCTCCCATTTGCCGGTCTTCATCGACGCCGTTGCCTGGGGGATCTGCCGGACCAGGGAAAGCATCATGGCGATCGTGTGTTCGCCCGTGGTCACGGCGTTGCCGCCCGGGGTGTTCATCACGACGATCCCCCGTTTGCTCGCGGCGGGAATGTCCACGTTGTCCAGGCCGATTCCCGCGCGGCCGATGACGGAGAGTCTCTCCGCGCGGTCGATCACCTCCTGCGTGACCTTGGTGGCGCTCCGGATGACCAGGGCATCGTACCCCCCGATGATCGCTTTGAGCTCCTCCGGGGTCACCTTCGTCCGGACATCCACCTCGATATCCGGCGTCCCCGTGAATATGTCGATGCCTTCGGCCGAGAGCGAGTCGCTTACCAGAATCCGTTTCATGGGCTGTCTCCTTGCCTGTGTTCCCGCTACGCTACAGCTCGGCGATTCTCTGTGCGTACACCTTTTCCAGCTCCTCCAGCGCGGCACTCAGATCCGCGGCGTCTATCGTGGGTCCGCACCAGAAGCGGAATCCCGGAGGCGCATCCTTGTAGGAGCCGATGTCGTATGCGGCCTTCCTTTTGGCCATCTCCCCCGCGATCCCTTTGAGAAATGCCGCCTGCTCCTTCTCCGGCAGCGCCCGCACCCTGTCGCTGACCACCGAGAGGCAGACCGAGGTGTTGGAACGGATCTCCGGACTTTCCGCCAGAAAGGCAATCCAGGCGTTCCGGGCGACCCATTCCTCGACGGTTCGAAGGTTGGTGAGGCTCTTCTCGATCAGTCCGTCGAGCCCGATACGGTCGGCCCACTTCAGGGCGTCCAGGTAATCCTCCACGCACAGCAGGGAGGGGGTGTTGATCGTGTCGCCCTCGAAGATCGCCCGGTTGACCTTGCCCCCCTTCTTCATACGGAAGATTTTCGGGAGCGGCCAGGGGGGATCGTAGGATTCGAGGCGCGCCACCGCCCGGGGGCCCAGGACCAGCATGCCGTGGCCGGCTTCCCCCCCGAGGCATTTCTGCCAGGAAAAGGTGACCACATCCGTCTTCGGCCAGTCGATGGGCATGGCGAAGGCCGCGCTGGTGGCGTCGCAGAGGGAAAGGCCCCCACGGTCGGCGGGAATCCAGTCCCAGTGGGGGATCTTCACGCCGCTGGTCGTCCCGTTGGCCACGAAGACCACGTCATGCTCCCAGTCGACGGCCGCCAGGTCGGGGATCTGTCCGTAGCCGGCCCGGTAGATCACCGGATCGAGCTTGAGCTGCTTGGCGATGTCCGTCGCCCATCCCTCCGAAAAGCTCTCCCAGACAAGGGCGGTGACCGGACGGGCCCCCAGCAGGCTCCACAGGGCCGCTTCAAAGGCCCCCGTATCTGAGGCGGGCATGATCCCCACCAGATAGTCCTCCGGAATCCCGAGAATCCTGCGCGTTTCGCCGATGGCCAGGGCCAGCTTTTCCTTTCCCAGGGCCGAGCGGTGGGAACGTCCGACCGCCGCATCCTTGAGGTTTTCGAGGCTCCAGGCGGGTCTTTTGCTGCACGGCCCGGAGGCAAAATGGTGATGGTGCATGGGTCACTCCTTCTGTTAGCGGTCTGAAGCCGACAATTTGAAAATATATCAACATTGAAATGATTACTCAAGCATTTTGGTTTTCCATTGACGGAAGCGGGCGGGAGAGAGTATGCAGAGGATGCATGCGGGTTTGCAGGCGGGGAGGTGATCCGTGAAAAAGGTCAGGACGACGTTTTTCTGCCAGAATTGCGGCCAGCAGTCGCCGAAATGGCTGGGAAGGTGTCCCGCCTGCGGCGAATGGAACCGCTTCGTCGAAGAGGAGATCCGGGACGCCGATGCGACCCGGCCGGCCGAAGGCCGGTTCGACGGGGTTCCCCAGTCCATCGACGCGATCGAAGCCGACGAGGGTGACCGGATCTCCACGGGGATGGACGAGCTGGACCGTGTCCTCGGGGGCGGCATCGTCGGCGGGTCCGCCATCCTGGTCGGCGGCGATCCCGGGATCGGGAAATCGACACTTCTGCTCCAGGCGCTCGAGAAAATGGCGGAGCGGGGGCTGACGGTCCTGTATGTCTCCGGTGAGGAGTCCGCCCGGCAGATCAAGCTTCGGGGAAAGAGGCTCGGCGCCTCCGCGAAGGGCCTTCTCGTCCTGGTGGAGGTGGAGCTGGAAAACATCCTCGGCCGGATCCAGGAGATCAGGCCGGCCGTCGCCGTGGTTGATTCGATCCAGACGATCTACTCACCGGTCCTGTCTTCCGCCCCGGGGGGCGTGGGGCAGGTCCGCGAGGCGTCGGGGCGGCTCATTCTCATGGCCAAGAAGACGGGCATTCCGGTCTTCCTGGTCGGCCATGTGACGAAGGACGGATCGATCGCGGGCCCCAAGGTCCTTGAACACATGGTAGACACGGTCCTCTACTTCGAGGGGGATTCCGGTCATGCCTACCGGGTGATCCGGGGGATCAAGAACCGCTTCGGTCCCACCCACGAGATCGGCGTTTTCGAGATGCGGGACACGGGCCTGACGGAGGTTGCCAATCCGTCCGCCTTCTTCCTGTCGGAACGGCCCGAGGGGGCCGCCGGATCGGTGGTTGTGCCGAGCATGGAGGGGACCCGGCCGATCCTGATCGAGGTCCAGTCCCTGGTCAGCCCCACGAGCTTCGGGATGCCGAGGCGGACGGCCATCGGCGTGGACCACAACCGGGTGTCGCTGCTCACCGCCGTCATGGACAGGATCTGCGGCATCCATCTGGGAGGCAGTGACATCTTTCTGAATGTGGCGGGCGGGGTGAAGGTGGATGAGCCGGCGATCGATCTCGGGATCGTCTCGGCGATGGCCTCCAGCTTCCTTGACCGGCCCGCCGCGGCCGGGACCGCCGTCTTCGGAGAGGTCGGCCTGACCGGAGAGATCCGGGGGATTTCACAGACCGAGCTCCGGATCCGGGAAGCCGCCCGGATGGGTTTCACGCGCTGCATTCTCCCCAGGACCCTGTCACGCGAAGCCCTGCCGGACATGCCGATCGAGTTGATCAGAATCGGCTCACTGAAAGAACTCACCGAGCATCTCTTCTGACGTTTTTTTTCCAAATACCTTGACATGAAAAAAATGATGCATATCATATGCGCGATCTGTGGAGCGACAAGCTGATGTGCAGATATATTCCATGATGAAAGGAGACGCTAAAGGATGAAAATCAGACCATTACAGGACAGAGTGATCGTGAAACGGCTGGAGGAGGAGGAGAAGACCAAGGGGGGGATCATCATTCCCGACACCGCCAAGGAAAAGCCCATGGAAGGGCTTGTCATCGCCGTGGGCAAGGGAAAGACCGCCGAAGACGGAAAACTGATCAAGCTGGATGTCAAAGCGGGCGACAGGATTCTTTTCGGTAAATACTCGGGCACCGAGGTGAAGATCGACGGCGTGGAACACCTCATCATGCGTGAGGACGATATTCTTGGTATTATAGAGAAGTAATCAATAGATGACACAAGGAGGATATATTCATGGGAGCTAAGTTACTTCAATACGATGAAGAAGCGAGGAAGTCGATCCTCAACGGGGTGAACACCCTGGCGGATGCAGTAAAGGTGACTCTTGGACCCAAGGGGCGCAACGTCATTATCGACCGCAGCTATGGCGCCCCCAACGTGACCAAGGACGGCGTGACCGTTGCAAAGGAAATCGAGCTTGAAGACAAGTTCGAGAACATGGGCGCCCAGATGGTCAAGGAAGTGGCCAGCAAGACCAGCGACGTGGCCGGCGATGGAACCACCACCGCCACGCTTCTGGCCCAGGCGATCTTCCGCGAAGGCGCGAAGAGCGTGGCTGCCGGCAGCAACCCGATGGATGTGAAGCGGGGCATCGACAAGGCCGTCGACGTGGTCGTCAAAGAGCTCAAGAAGATGAGCAAACCGACCAAGGACGCCAAGGAGATCGCCCAGGTCGGCACGATTTCCGCAAACAATGACGAGGCGATCGGCGCGATCATCGCCGAGGCGATGGAAAAGGTCGGCAAGGAAGGCGTCATCACCGTGGAAGAGGCGAAAGGGCTGGAGACCGAACTGGAGATCGTCGAAGGGATGCAGTTCGACCGCGGCTACCTGTCCCCCTATTTCGTGACCAACGCCGAGAAGATGGAAGTCGAACTCGAAGACTGCCTCATCCTCATCTATGAGAAGAAGATCAGCAGCATGAAAGACCTCCTCCCCATTCTGGAGCAGATTGCCAAGATGGGCCGGCCGCTCCTGATCATTGCCGAGGACATCGAGGGCGAGGCGCTGGCGACCCTGGTGGTCAACAAGATTCGCGGCACCCTCCATGTGGCGGCCGTCAAGGCCCCGGGCTTCGGCGACAGAAGAAAGGCCATGCTGGAGGACATCGCCATCCTTACGGGCGGCAAGATGATCTCCGAGGAGATGGGATACAAGCTGGAAAACACGAAGATGGAAGACCTCGGCCGCGCCAAGCGGATCACCATCGACAAGGACAACACGACGATCATCGACGGGGCCGGCTCCCGCGCCTCCCTCGAAGGCCGTGTGAAGCAGATTCGCGCCCAGGTCGAGGAGACGACCTCCGATTATGACCGCGAAAAACTGCAGGAAAGACTGGCCAAGCTGGTCGGCGGTGTGGCGGTGATCAAGGTCGGCGCCGCAACCGAAACGGAGATGAAGGAGAAGAAGGCCCGCGTCGAGGATGCCCTCAATGCAACCCGTGCGGCCGTTGAGGAGGGGATCGTTCCCGGCGGCGGAGTCGCCTATCTCAGGACGCTCCCGGCGCTGGACAAGATGAAGCTGGAAGGCGACGAGGAAGTCGGCGTCCGGATTGTGAAAAAAGCCCTCGAAGAGCCTCTCAAGATGATCGCCTGCAACGCCGGCATGGAAGGCAGCATCGTCGTGGAGAAGGTGAAGGAGAAGAAGGGCGCCTTCGGGTTCAACGCCCGGACCGACAAGTACGAAGACATGATATCGGCCGGCGTCATCGATCCGACGAAGGTGACCCGTTTCGCCCTGCAGAACGCGGCGAGCGTCGCGTCCCTGATGCTGACGACCCAGTGCATGGTGGCCGACAAGCCCGAGCCGAAACCGGCGATGCCGGCGATGCCTCCGGGCGGCGGCGGATATCCCGGCATGGGGATGTAATCCTGTAGAACCTGGTTCATTGAACGAGTAAGAAGGCCCCCGTCACGGGTTGAATGGTGACGGGGGCCTTTTCATTACCGACGGCTTCGAGAGTTCTGGAAATCACGCTCCCTCCGCACGCTGGACCTTTTTCGATCCTGCACCTCCTCGCTTCGCTGCAAAGACGAAACTCGCGCTGAAGCGCTCAAACAGTCGTCTTTGCGGCCGCTGCGCTGCGGGGGCAGGGGGCCCCGAAAAATCTCCCATGCGTGCTACCGGGACGTGATTTCCAGATTGTGTCAAGGTTTATGCTTCGTAAAAAACTCAAAAATCGCTTCAGGTGCGCTCCACAATCGTGGCGATTCCCTGTCCCACGCCGATGCACATCGTGACCAGGCCGTAGCGCGAACCGCGCCGCTTCATCTCGTGCACCAGCGTCGCCATGATGCGCGCGCCCGTCGAGCCGAGGGGATGGCCGATGGCGATCGAGCCGCCGTTCACGTTCACCCTGGCCGGATCGATCCCCAGTTCGCGTATGCAGGGAAGCGCCTGGGCGGCGAAGGCCTCGTTCAGTTCGATCAGGTCGATGTCGCCGATCGTCAGGCCGGCGCGATCCAGCGCTTTGCGGGTTGCCGGAATGGGACCCAGGCCCATGTAGGAGGGGTCCACCCCCGCCACCGCGCTCGCAATCACCCGCGCCATCGGACGGCAGCCCAGCCGCCTGGCCGTTTCCGCTTCCATCAGCAGCACCGCCGCCCCGCCGTCGTTGATACCGCTGGAGTTGCCGGGCGTCACGGTGCCCTCCTTCCTGAATGCCGGCGACAGCTTGGCAAGCTGCTCCATCGTCGTGTCGGGGCGCGGATGCTCGTCCCTGTCGACGACGATCGGATCGCCTTTCTTCTGCGGAATGACGACCGGGACAAGTTCGTCGCTGAACCGCCCCGCCGCGTGCGCCGCACCCCATTTGTGCTGCGAGGCCAGGGCGAATTCGTCCTGCTCCAGGCGGGTGAGGCCGTACTTCTGCGCCACGTTCTCGGCCGTGTCTCCCATGCCCTCCTTCGCGTACGGCAGCGTCATCCTGGGATTCGTGAAGCGCCAGCCGATCGTCGTGTCGAACACCTTGACCTCGCGCGGGAAGGGGGCGTCGGCTTTCGAAAAAACGAAGGGCGCGCGGGTCATCGATTCGCACCCTCCCGCGATAAATACGTCGCCCTCATGGCTCTTGATGGCTCTGGCCGCGCTGTTTACCGCGTCTAGCGCGGAGCCGCAAAGGCGGTTGACGGTCTGCCCGGCGACCGAATCGGGCAGACCCGCAAGCAGGGCGGCCATCCGGCCCACATTGCGGTTGTCTTCGCCCGCCTGATTCGCGCAACCCAGAATGACATCTTCGATCAGGTTCGGATCGATTTTGTTGCGTTTGACGATCTCGGCGATGCAGCGCGCTGCCAGATCATCCGGGCGAACATTCTTCAAAGCGCCGCCGTACCGACCGACGGGTGTGCGTACCGCATCCACAATCACTGCTTCGCGCATCATCTCCTCCCGAAATAAAGGTTATGCAAAATCTGAAAATCATGATCCCTCCGCGCGCTGTACATTTCTCGACCCTGCACCTCCTCGCTGCGCTGCCGGGAACAAACGCGCGCCTGAAAGCGCTCAGACCGTTTTCCCGGCGGACGCTCCGCTGCGGGGGCATGGGTGCACGAAAAATCTACAATGCGCGCTTCCGGGACATGATGATCAGGTATCACTAAGATATCATTATATGTACTGCCCACCGTCCACCTTGATCACCTCGCCGGTGATGTGCCGCGCTTTTTCGGAGCACAGGAATGTGACGAGCCACGCCACCTCTTCCGGGGCGCCCAGGCGGCCCAGCACGATTTCCGCCAGTGCTTTCTGCCTGACGTCGGCGGGTGCCGATTTCATCATCTCCGTCTCGATCAGACCGGGCGCCACGGCGTTGCAGTTCACGTTGAACTTGGCCAGTTCCCGGGCGACGGTCTTGGTCAGACCGATGATACCGGCTTTCGCGGCTGTGTAGTTGGACTGCCCGAATTTTCCCCGGATGCCGTTGATGGAGGTCACATTGACGATTTTCCCGGCGCCCTGGTCCTTGAACAGGGGCGCGACCGCGCGAATATAGTTGAAATACCCCTTGAGGTTGATCGCCAGCGCCTCGTCCCACTGCTCCTCGGTCATTTTCCAGATCACCGCGTCGCGGTTCACGCCGGCATTGTTGACCAGGATGTCCACCCGGCCGAATTCACCGACGACTTTTTCCACCATCGACTGCGCGTCGCTGAACGACGCCACGTCGGCGCGGATCGCCAGACCGCGCCTGCCCATGGCCCTGATCTCTGCGCAGATCGCCTGAGCCTCCTCGTCGTGCCTGCGGTAGTTGATTGCAACGTTCGCGCCGTTCTTGGCCAGGTCCAGCGCAATCGCGCTGCCGATTCCGAGACTGGCGCCTGTGACAATGGCATTTTTCCCATCGAGTTCCATTTCCCCGTCTCCTAAGTTGAATCCTGCGAACACGGTCACGTCCCGCCACCTTCGCCTTCCGGTTGCCCGCATCTGTAAAGAAGTGCGGCGGCGCCGTACCGAACCACGTGATTGAATGGAGCGAAAATCCTACAGAGGCCCGGTCTTGCCGCCGCAGCCATGGGGGTGACACAAAACCGTTCCCGATGGAAATTCCCGCCCGGCAGGCGGGCAGGAGGACAGGCGCTCCTCCGGATCGGTTTGACGATATGGAAAGCCCCTGTGGTTGTCAAGGGGAATCTGCCGTTACCGGAAACGCCTCACCCTTCGGTAACATACTTCAATGAGGCAACGGTCGTCATAGAAACGATTGACACCCATGGGAGGAAGGGGTACGAGTAAGAATCACCGCCAAACGACAGGAGGAAGCCAATGACAACCCCAGACGGCAGCGCCGAGCATGTCCGTATCCGCCTTTTCGAGGGCATACGCCATATCCAGATCAGCCGGCCGGAAAAGAAAAACGCCCTGACCCTCGCCATGTACCGGACCATGGCAGACGCGCTCCTGGGAGCCGACGATGACCCGGCGACGCGCGTGATTCTCCTCACCGGAACCGCCGACTGCTTCACCAGCGGCAACGACCTGGCGGACTTCATCAGCGTGAGTCAGTCTGCGGGGGAGAAACCGCACAATCCCTTTCTTCCTGCGATCAGCCGGGCGAAAAAGCCCGTCATCGCCGCTGTCGGCGGCGTCGCCATCGGCATCGGCACGACGATGCTCCTCCACTGCGATCTGGTGTACGCCGGCATCGGGGCCCGTTTTCAGCTTCCCTTCGTCAATCTCGGACTCTGCCCGGAGCTGGCATCCAGCTTTCTTCTTCCCCGTCTGGCGGGGCACCGGCGGGCCGCCGAGCTGCTGCTCCTGGGGGAGCCCTTCGGGGCCCAGCAGGCCAGGGAGCTGGGGATCGTCAATGCCGTCTGCCCCGATGAGGATGTGCTGGACACGGCTTTCCGGAAAGCCCGCCAACTGGCCGCACAGCCCCCCGCCTCCGTGCGCCTGACCAAGATGCTCATGAAGCAGCCGCTCGAGGAGGCCGTGTCCCGCGCCATCGATCAGGAGGTCGGTTATTTCGGCGAGCTGCTCAAATCCCCCGCTGCGGCGGAGGCGTTTCAGGCCTTTATCGAAAAGCGCAAGCCCGATTTTTCCCGTTTTTCCTGACCGGATCGCCGCCAAATCGGCGCTTGAAATGGGCGGTCATCTGTGTTAGCTTCCTTCGCCATTTGCATGGCGATATCATCATCAGGAGCACCGAATGGATTACAAGGAGAGCCTGAATCTTCCGAAAACGGATTTTCCGATGAAGGCCAACCTGTCCCTGCGTGAGCCGCAGATGCTGGCGCAATGGGAAGAGATGCGCATATACGAGCGGATACGGGAGGCCTCCCGGGGGCGCAAGCCCTACATCCTCCACGACGGTCCCCCCTACGCCAACGGCAGCATCCATTTGGGCACCGCGCTCAACAAGATCATCAAGGATGTCCTCATCAAAGCGAGGAACATGGCGGGCCGCGACAGCGTCTACGTGCCGGGCTGGGACTGCCACGGACTGCCCATAGAGCACCAGGTGGACAAGGAGCTGGGCGAAAAAAAGAGCGGCATGTCCCAGGCCGACAAACGCCGGTTCTGCCGGGTCTATGCGGAAAAGTACGTAGGGATTCAGCGCGAGCAGTTCAAGCGCCTCGGCGTCTTCGGCGAGTGGGACAATCCCTACCTGACCATGGCATACGATTATGAGGCCACCACGGTTGAGGAGTTCGGCAGGCTCTACCTGGGCGGCAGCGTTTACAAGGGCAAGAAGCCCGTCTACTGGTGCGCCTCCTGCAAGACCGCGCTGGCAGAGGCCGAGGTGGAGTACCATGACCACACGACCCCTTCCATATACGTGAAATTTCCCCTCGCATCGGACATCGCCGCCCGTCTGCCGAAGCTCGGCGGCCAGAAGGTCTCCGTCGTCATCTGGACGACGACCCCCTGGACCATCCCGGCGAACCTGGCGATCGCCTTCAACCCGGAGTTCCGCTACGCGGCCCTGAAGGTCAGGGGCGAGGTGCTGATTCTGGCCAAGGAGCTCCTCGATTACTGCCTGGACGCCTTCGGTTTTCGTCATGAGCCCTATGAGATCCTCGACGAATTTCCCGGCGCGGTGCTGGAAGGCCTCACGTGCCGCCACCCCTTGATCGACCGGGAGTCGCTCCTGATCCTTGCGCCCTTCGTCACCCTCGATGCGGGTACGGGCAGCGTCCACATCGCTCCGGGCCACGGACAGGAAGACTACGAGGTGGGGTTGAAATACGGGCTGGACAATTACGCCCCGGTCGATGACGACGGAAGATTTACGAGTGATGTCAAAGCCTTTGCCGGGCAGTTCGTCTTCGACGCCAATCAGGCGATCAACGATGCGCTCGCCGCGGCGGGCGCCCTGATGGGCCAGATGGAGATGCAGCACACCTATCCCCACTGCTGGCGATGCAAGCAGCCCATCATCTTCCGTTCGACGGAGCAGTGGTTCATCTCCATGGAGAAGAACGACCTCCGCAAAAAGGCGCTTGCCGCCATCGACGGCGTCGACTGGATCCCCGCCTGGGGGAGGGACAGGATTTACGGGATGATCGAGAACCGCCCCGACTGGTGCATCTCCCGCCAGCGGCTCTGGGGCGTTCCGATCACGATGTTCTACTGCAGGGCGTGCAACGCCGAGATCATGACGCGGCCGATCCTCGACCACGTCGTGGGGCTCGTCCGCCGGTACGGAGCGGACGTCTGGTTCGAGAAGGAGGCCGAAGCGCTGATGCCCCCCGGCATCCGCTGCCCCGGGTGCGGCGGGGAGGGCTTCCGGAAGGAAACGAACATCCTCGACGTCTGGTTCGATTCCGGCGTCAGCCATGCCGCCGTCCTGGAGCAGCGGGCGAACCTGGGCTCCCCGGCGGACATGTATCTCGAGGGGAACGACCAGCACAGGGGCTGGTTCCACTCCTCGCTGCTCGAATCGGTGGGGTCGCGGGGCAGGGCCCCCTACCGGAGCGTCCTCACCCACGGCTTCGTCGTGGACGGCGAGGGGAAGAAGATGTCCAAATCGGTCGGCAACGTGATCGACTCCCAGACCATCATCGACGAATACGGCGCCGAGATCCTGCGTCTATGGGTGGCCGCCGAGGATTACACCGAGGACATCCGGATTTCCTCGGAGATCCTCAAGCGCCTGGTGGAGGCCTACCGGCGCATCCGGAACACCGGCCGGTTCATCCTGGGCAACCTCTACGACTTCAACCCCGGCACCGATCGGGTCCCCTATGCGCAGATGGAGGAAATGGACCGGTGGATTCTCCACCGCCTCCAGGAGGTGACCGGGCGGGTGCGCGAGGCCTATGAGCTCTACCAGTTCCACGTCGTTTACACGACGCTCTACAATTTCTGCACGGTGGACCTCTCCTCCCTCTATCTCGACGTCCTGAAGGACCGCCTCTACACCTCGAAGGCGGCATCCACGGCCCGCCGGTCCGCCCAGACGGCGATGCTGACGATCCTCGAGGCGATGGTCCAGCTGCTGGCCCCGATCCTCACCTTCACGGCGGAGGAGATCTGGCTCGCCCTTCCCGACTATCCCGGCAAGGCCCCGAGCGTCCACCTCACCCGCTTCCCCGACGTGGACAGCAATTGCCTGAAGCCCGATCTGGCGGAAAAATGGAAGATGCTCATCGCGGTCAAGGGGGAGGTCGCAAAAGCCATCGAGACGGCCAGGCAGAAGAAAATCCTCGGCCATTCCCTGGACGCCTCCGTGGTCCTGTCGGGACCGGAAAAGCTCCGCGGGCTGCTGTCAGCGCACCTGGAATATCTGCGCGCGCTCCTGATCGTTTCCGATGTCCGGGTCACCGACGGGCCGGCGGACGACGAGGTTTCACGGAGTGCCGAGGTCGCGGGCCTGACGGTCAGCGTGGACCGCGCACCGGGAGGCAAGTGCCACCGCTGCTGGATCTACAGCGAGACGGTGGGCTCAATAGCCGATCATCCGACACTCTGTGGGCGATGCCGTGATAACCTGTGACGGCCTGGCGTCACTTTTTGTGAGAGATGTTCACTGCGTTCATCCGGGATGCGGTATCCGGCTATCAGAAGAGGGGAGATGCAACGCCTGCAGAAGAAGACGACACGATTTCTGATCATCGCCGGTGCGGTGCTGGTACTGGATCAGCTGACGAAGGCATGGATCATCGCGACGCTGAAGATCCATGAAGGCTTTGCGGTGATCGACGGCCTGTTCAATGTCGTCCACGTGCGCAATCCCGGCGCCGCGTTCGGTTTTCTCGCAGGGGCGCCGCCGGTGTTCCGGTCCGTTTTCTTCATCGCGGTCACCCTGGCCGCCATTCTCCTGATCCTCCACTATCTGCGGCAGACGCGGACCGAACAGCTGTCGCTCGTGGTGTCGCTGGCCTTGATCCTTGCAGGGGCGGTGGGAAACCTGATCGATCGCATCCGCTTCGGCGAGGTGGTCGATTTCCTGGACGTGTATATCGGCACCGCCCATTGGCCCGCCTTCAATGTGGCCGATGCGTCCATCTCGGTCGGCGCGGCCTTCCTGGTGCTCTCCCTGATTGCGCGGCGGAAAGAAAGGGCCGGTGAAACGGGCTTGGATGCCTAGGTCTGCCGGCGGCCATCTTTCACGCGCTCTACACGGCTGTTTCAGCCTTCAACAACTGCGGATACTCCCTCTTTTCCGACAGCCTGATGTCGTACCGGGGGGACTGGATTGTCAACCTGACCGTCATGGGGCTCATCGTCCTGGGGGGAATCGGCTTCATCGTTCTGCACGAGGTGATCGCCTGGTCCCGGGGGTTTCGGAAGAGCCTTTCGCTGCACACGAAGATCGTTCTTCAGACCTCCGGCATCCTCGTAGTGGCGGGGGCGGCCCTCTTCTATCTGTTCGAGGCCGACCACGTACTCAAGGGCGTCCCTTTGAAGACCCAGATCCTGGACTCCTTTTTCCAGTCCATCACGTCAAGAACCGCCGGCTTCAATACGGTGGGGATCGGCGGCCTGACCAACGCGACGATTCTCGTCCTGATGATGCTGATGTTCATCGGCGCTTCGCCGGGATCGACGGGCGGCGGGATCAAGACGACGAGCTTCACGCTTCTGCTGCTGTTGATCTGGAGCCGGATGAAGGGCGGCTATCGTGTGACGGTGCTCAATCGGCAGATCCCCAGGGAGATCCTCGGGCGGACGATCGCGATCATCTTTGCATTGGCCTTTTCCATCTGCCTGGCCGCTTCGGCGCTCCTGTTTTTCGCTGCGGGCGGGGAGGGAGCTCCGGGACAGAACCGCCATGTATTCGTGGAGTATCTCTTCGAGGCCGTCTCCGCCTTCTGCACGGTGGGCCTGTCCATGGGGGTTACAGCGGAACTGAGCGACGTTCAGAAACTGGCCATCGTCCTGATGATGTTTGCCGGCCGGGTGGGACCCCTGACGCTGGCTTTCTCCTGGTATTTGGAACGGAAAAGAGAGATCAGGTACGCGGAAGAGTCGGTCATGGTGGGTTAGCGGGTCGGATCGGAAGGCGTAGGTCATGAAAAAAAGGGTCGTGGTCATCGGGCTGGGGATCTTCGGCATCAACATCGTCAGGGAACTCCATGAGAACGGGTTCGAGGTGATCGCCATCGACAGGAACAAGGAGGCCGTTCAGCGGGTGAAAGACTGCTCCACCAAGGCGATCCTTGTGGACGTCATAGACAAGGACACCCTTGAGAGGATCGGCGTACAGGAGGAGGATGTGGTCATCGTTTCTTTCGGGGAGGACCTGTCGGCCGCGACGCTGACCACCCTGTATCTCCGGCAGTTGAAGGTCAAGACGATCATCGCCAAGGCCCCCGACGAGGAGCATAAGCTGGTCCTGGAAAAGGTCGGGGCGACGGAGGTATTGATCCCGGAGAAGGAGATCGCCCTCAAGGTGGCCAAAAGCCTGATCACCCCCAACGTCATCGACTTCCTCCCGCTTTCCGACGACTATATGATCTTCGAGATGGCACCCCCCGATGGCTTCCTGGGAAAGACGATCGGCGAACTCCAGCTCAGGAGCCGGCACCATATCGAGGTCATCGCCATTCGGGACGTCGTATCGGACAAATTCCGGATGCTGCCCCCGGGCGATTTTGTCATCAAGGACAGCGAGATTCTCGTGGTTGTCGGCAAGGAAAAGGACATCCAGAAGATCAAGTAGGTCCGGCGTCGCTGCTCTATCCCATGAATCCCGGCAGAAACAGGGTGATCTGCGGGAAGAGGATCAGCAGAGCGGCGGTCAGGCACAGGGCGAAGAGCATGTGCGCGGCACCCCGGAAGATCACCTGCAGCGGAACGTCCCTGGCGATGCCGGCCACCACGTAGACGTTGATTCCCACCGGCGGGGTGATGACCCCCATTTCCGCCACGAGGACAATGACGACCCCGAACCAGATCGGATCGTATCCGAGTGTCGTCACGACGGGATACATGACGGGGATGGTGAGCATGATCATGGCGAGCGAATCCATCAGGCAGCCCAGGAGCAGGTAGATCAGCACGATCATGCCCATGATGAGAAAGGGCGGCCACTGCAGCGAGGCAACCCAGTGCCCCACCATGGCCGGGATGGTCGTCACGGCCAGGAAATGACCGAAGACCGTGGCCCCGGCCACGATGACGAGGATCATGCAGGAGATCCGTGTCGTCTCGTTGAGCGAGCGCAGGAAATTCCGCCAGGTGAGATGTCCGCCGATCAGTGAGATGGCGATGGTTCCGAATGCTCCAATGCCGGCGGCTTCGGTGGGCGTGAACAGGCCGACGAACAGCCCTCCCATCACAAGGATGAAAAGGAGAAAGGTTTCGATCACGCCGGAGAGCGAGGCGATCCGCTCCCGGAGGGAGGCCTTCGGCGCGGGGGTGCAAAGCCCGGGCCTCAGCCGCGTCCAGAGTACGATGGTGAGCATGAACAGGACCGCCAGAATGATGCCGGGCAGTACGCCGGCCATGAACAGCTTGCCTACCGACTGCTCCGTCATGACCCCGTAGAGGATGAAGATCGTGCTCGGGGGGATGAGGATCCCCAGGCTGCCTCCCGCGGCCACGACGCCCGTCGCCAGGGCCGGGTCGTAGTCGTACCTCTTCATCTCCGGGAGGGAAACGGCGGCCATGGTGGCGGCGGTGGCGCTGGTGGACCCGCAGATGGCGGAAAAGCCGGCGCAGGCCCCTATCGTCGCAATGGCCAGACCTCCCGGCAGATGGCCGAGGAACTTGTGGGCGGCGTTGAAGATCCGGCGGCTGATCCCCGTGTAATGGGCAATCTGCCCCATCAGGACGAACAGCGGGATGACCGTCAGATTGTAAGAGCTGAACGTGGAGAAGAAATCGCGGGCGAGTAAGCCCAGCGCGGCGTCCCAGGTGGTCAGCAGGGCGAATCCGAGAAAGCCCACGATCGCCATGACGAACCCCACGGGAATCTGGAGAAACATCAGGACGATGAGAAGGACAAATCCGGACAGGCCTGCGGCTGCAGGGGTCATTGCTTCGTCATCCTCATTGCGGAAAGCAGCCCCTCTATGGAAAGAAGGAGGCACAGGAGCCCGCTTCCGGCGGCTATCCCATAGATGAAGGGGTAGACCGGCAGGGTCAGCGTCACCGAGACCTCACCGCTGCTCCTGAGGTCGGCGGCGTAAGCCACGCTCTGCCAGCAGATCAGGGCAAAGAGCCCCGCGCCGACGAAGGAGGCAAGGGCGGCGACGGCGGTCCTGAACTTGCGGGGTAGCCTCGCCACAAGGAGTTCCACGGCGATGTGGCCCTTTTCGACGGAGGTGGAGGCCAGAGCAAAGGCGATCACCACCGTCCCCAAAAAGCCCATGATCTCGTACGTTCCCGGTATCGGGCGGCGGAATGATCGCAAAAGAACATCGGCGCAGGTCAGCAGCATCATGAGGACGACCGCGATGGCCGCCAGCACGTTGAATCCCCTGCCGAGAAGGGCTACCCGTTCATACAGTTTCGCGATCATGCGCGCTTCATCCGGGAGCGGTGCAATGGACGATGCGGGATGCCGCATCCGAAAACCCGCATCGTCCGAACCAGGAGGTGATGGATCATTTATAGATATTCCCGTACTGCCTGATCAGGCTCTCCAGGTCGCTGACGGCCTTCGCCGCGGGCAGTCCCTTTGCCGACACATCCTTGATGTACCCGTCGATGATCGGCCTGACCGCCTTCTGCCAGCGGGCGTTTTCGCCGGGCGACAGCGAGACGGTCTTGTTGCCCAGACCAAGGCTGTACTGGCGCCCTTCCGCGTCCAGCCGATCCCACGCCTTTCCGTGCTCGTCGATCCATCGCTCGCTGACCTCGTCGATCACCTTCCGGACATCGGCCGGCAGGGCGTTCCATTTCTTCAGGTTCATGACGACAAACATCGCGGTTGTGTAGCCGATGCCCGACGAATCGGTGGTCGATTTGATCACTTCGGCCTGCTTCCAGCCCTTGAGGGTTTCAATCGGGGCAAAGGTGCCCTCGACGACCCCTTTCTGCAGCGCTTCGTAAGTCTGCCCCTGGGGCATGGCCACCGGTACGGCGCCCAGGACCTCCACGATCTTTGCGCTCAGGCCCGTGGATCGGATCTTCATTCCCTTGAGCTGTTCGAGTGTCGTCACCGGGGTCTTGGTATGGAGATGTCCCGGTCCGTGGGCGTGCAGGTAGAGGACCTTGACCCCTTCGAGCTCCTTGGGCTGGAATGCCTTGAAGAAGGCATTTGCCGCCCGGGTGGCCACCCTTCCGTTGGGGTACCCCATCGGAAGATCGAGGGCTTCCATCAGGGGAAAGCGCCCTCGCGTATAGGCGAAGACGGACATGCCCAGATCGGAGATCCCCTTCACCACCCCGTCGAAGCACTGGTCTGCCGGGGTCAGGGTGCCGCCCGCCAGAACCGTGATCTTCACCTGTCCGTTTGTCCGCTTTTCGATTTCCCTGGCCCAGGCCTCGCCCGCCCTGGCGTGACCGTGGGTCGCGGGAAAGAAGAGGCTGTAGGTGAGCTGCGTCGTCGCGGCGCGGGTCTCGGACGGGGCGCCTGCCAGCAGCAGGGAGAAGGTCAAAAGAAGCATTGCCGGAGTCAAGATTCGCCGTCTGTTTTTCATAAAACCGCCTTTTCCTGTCATGGGTTCGTGATGGTCCGCCCGTCGCTCGCGGTATGCCCCCCGTCGGGTCTGCCCCGCGGGGATACCGGCCGCCGGTTCGGCGCCTGTTCGTTCATGGATGTAGGATACGTTCAGTGATTGTGGGAGATGCCTGCGTATCCGCCCGCTGGACGGAACGCAGGCATCAATATCCGTAGAGGCAATCGGGGGTAACCGCGGGGTGACAGAGGGCTCTGCGCATCAGGATAACGCTCCGTTTGTTGGATTCGGGTCAGCGTCCTCCTAATGGAATTCCGCCTGTCTGTCAAGCGGGATTTTCTTTCTGACCCTTCAATTTCTCGAGCTCCTCGCGGTACTGATCCGACTGGGCCTTTACCCGCTCGAGCTCTTCCTGCGCCTTTTCGAGCTTTTCGTCCCGGTTCTGTTGCTCCTCACGCAACTTGTCCTGCATGGCATCCTGACCCACATAGACGGCGAGGATGCCCCCGAGAATGAGCATGATCGGGACGCCGCCCTTCAGTATGAGGATGAAGGCCTCCCACCACAGGAAGAAACCGACCACGCCGATGATGACCGCCGCTATTCCGCCAATGAGCATAAACATCGTCGAACCTCCTGATCCTCTTGTGTTTTCCCCGGTCCGAGCGCCCGGGATCCGCCGCCGAACATACGCGCCCGCGCGGGTGTCATGTTATATGACCCCTGGAGGATGACCGCTGCCTGTTTGCAGGCACCCCTCCGTGCGGACGGCATTTCAGCACCTCACGCAGGACGGCTGTCCGTCAGGTTGTTCTTTCTGCCTTCCCTGATGGACTGCACGAAGTCCACGACGGCGAAACCGATGTTTGCAAGGATAATGATCCAGAGCGGAATCGAATTCATCTTGACGGCGTAGAAAAACAGGAACACCGTGCACAACGAGATCGCAATCAACCCGCTGATCAGGTTACTCATGAACCCTCCCTACCCGTTCGATACCGTCATCCCGTCCCTGCGCCTTGCTCGGTGACGACGTGGAAGCCGCCGTCGGCCTGACCTGGCCGTCCGGCTTCCTTTATAGCATATCCTTCATTCCCCAACAAGTGTCAGCAGCCAGCGCGCCGTGCGCAGCAGGCGGGCGTCGTCTCCTCTGGCGCCCACCAGTTGCACCCCCATGGG
>JBFMBA010000178.1:0-4165 GCA_040755475.1 Thermodesulfobacteriota bacterium | reverse complement strand
TTTCCCGGTATCGGCTGATCGGCAAGCTTCCGGAGAACTTCCCCGGGTTTTTCAACGAACGGATCCGGATGAATGCCTTCCGGAACGTCTGGCGAACCGCCGATGAAAAGTCGGCCGGATGGACGGGGCTCGACGACCCCCTGGATACGGATTTCCCCTATGCCTCCTACGCCCTGGGGCAGTACCTGCTCTTTTGCCTGCGCGTGGACCGCAAGTCCGTCGCGCCGTCGCTGCTTCGGCTCCGGGTGATGGAGGCCGACCGGAGCAAGCTGGCGGAAACCGGCCAGAAGAAGCTGTACCGGGAGCAGCGGGAAGCGATCCGCGAGGCGGTGCGCCTCGAGCTGCTCGGGCGGTCGCTGCCCGTCCCTTCCTTCTTCGAGGTCTGCTGGTCCGTGCCGGACCACAGGCTGATCTTCTGCTCCCTCTCCGACAAGGTGTTCGAGGAGCTCCAGGAGCTGTTCCGCGATTCCTTCCAGCTCACGCTTTGCCCCGATCTCCCCTGGGATCCGGAGCGGCCCGGCGCAGACCCGTCACGCCCGGACGGCGGCACAGGAGCCCCTGGAGGCCTTCCCCCGCATGCGTTACCGCCGTCTTCCCCCGCACAGGGGGGCGGCTCCCGGTTTGAGTCCTTGCTTCCACCGGCCACCGATCCCCTGGCAATCGGCCGGGAATTCCTCACCTGGCTCTGGTTCAAAAGCGAGGAGCGGGATGGCAGGATCCGGCTCCCGGACGGCGCCGAATGCGAGGTCTTTTTCATCCGGCGGCTGGTCCTCGAATCGGGAGACGGGGAATACGCCGAGACGGTGGTCTGTCAGGGGCTGCATGCCGATCTCAAGGAGGGCAAGGAGGCGCTGCGGCAGGGGAAGAAGATCAGCGCGGCGCGCCTGCGGCTCACCCATGACGCGGCGGACTGGGAATTCACCTTCAAGGCGGACCGTTTCCAGTTCCAGTCCATGAAGCTGCCGTCACTCCCCGAGGCCGACGGGGAGGAGATCGACCGCGACGGCCAGCTCCTCGAGCGGATCGCCCTGATCGAAAAAGCGGCGGGGACGATGGAGATGCTCTTTCAGTCCTTCATGGAGCGCCGGCTGGCCGGCGACTGGGAAGGCGAGCTCTCCCGCATGCAGCGTTGGATATTGTAGGGCGCCGCGCTTACATCGACAGGAAACAGCGGACGGTTCCCGATCCGGCAAAAGGGGTATTCCTGTGGCGCTCGATCAGCGCGGCCAGGTCCTCGTAGGTGTCGATATCACTCCACAGCGGCACGAAAGCGAGCCTGAGCCCTCTGGCATCGAGCCGTTCGCGGGTGCTCCACAACACGCCGTCGGTCCCCCATGACATGCCCCTGAAGATCTCCGGCACAAAGGCCCCCGACCGGAATCCGATCAGATAATAACCCCCGTCCCGCGACGGCCCGATGACCGCATCGGCCGACTCCAGTTCGGCGAACCCCGCCCGGACGATTTCCCCCGGCATGTCAGGAATGTCGCACCCCACGAGGACGACCGTCTCGAACCCCTCCGCAAAGCATCGCTCGAAGGCATCCCGCATCCGCTCCCCGAGATCGTTACCCTGCTGGGGTTCGTAGATGCGGTCGTGGCCGAGCCATGTTTCCAGGATGCTCCTGTGTTCGGGGGGATGGAAAAAAATGGTCAGACGGTGCCCCTCCCCGACCCGGTCGAGGGTCGCCAGGAGGTCCACCACGAAATGCCGGTACAGCGCGCGCGCCTTCTCCTCGCCGATGACGGCGGCCAGGCGCGATTTGACCCCCTCCGCCTCGGGAGATTTGACGAACAAAATCAGACAGCGTCGCGTCATCCGGGTGGTTCCTGTCGGTAATACGTAACCAGCTTTTCCGGCGGCACACCCAGGAAATAGGCGCTCAGAAGGGTCCAGTTCCTCAGCGTCCCGTACAGGATGCCCTCCTCCTCCCATCTCCGGCCGGAGGTCACCACCGGCTCAGCGATGAATCCGATCCGGCCGCCCGCCCTCTTGATCCGCCGCATGATCTCCACATCCTCCATCAGGGGGATTTCGGCGTACCCCCCCATCCGGTGAAAGGCGTCCCTGCGGATGAAAATCGCCTGGTCGCCATAGGGGATTCTGGTCAGCCGCGAACGGAGCGAAGCGGTCCGCGCGATGAGCTTCAAGCCCCACCGCTCCGATGCGATCCTCAGGTCGAAGGCACCGCCTGCGAGCCCCTGTCCGGTCATCACCCCGTCTATCAGATCGAGAGCCTTCGGGGGCAGGCGGGTGTCCGCATGGAGAAAAATGAGAACCTCCCCCGTAGCCGCGGCGGCCCCCGCGTTCATCTGCCGCGCCCGGCCCCGCGGCGCCGTCATGCAGAGCGCCTTTCGGCCGGCGACAGCCTTTATCGTCGAGCCGTCCGGGCTTCCGTCGACCACGATGCAGTCGCATCGGTCGCTCCCTTCCAAGGCCTCCAGGTGATCCAGCGCCGCACCGATGATCGTCGCCTCGTTCAGAACGGGCAGGATGATGGAAAATGCTTTCACCAAAGGCTCAGCCCTTTTTTGGTTACAAAGCCGTCCGTTTATTTCTTGAACAGGCTCACATACTGCCCGTATCCCTCTTTTTCCAGCGATTCCTTCGGGATGAAGCGCATGGCGGCGGAGTTCATGCAGTACCGGAGCCCCGTCGGCTGCGGGCCGTCCGGGAACACGTGTCCGAGATGGGAGTCGGCATGCCTGCTCCTGATTTCAACGCGCTTCATGAACAAGCCGTGGTCCTCCTTCTCGACGATGTTGCCCGGTTCGAGCGGACGGGTGAAGCTGGGCCACCCCGTCCCGGAGTCGTACTTGTCCAGGGAGCTGAAGAGCGGCTCGCCGGACACGATGTCCACGTAGATTCCCTCCCGCTTGTTGTCGTTGTACTCGTTCTGGAAGGGGGGTTCGGTCCCGTCTTTCTGCGTCACCTCGTACTGCATCTTGTTGAGTGTCTTGCGCAGCGTCGCGTCATCGGGCTTGGCGTAGACCTTTTCCTTCTTCTTATCCGGCTTCAGGTCGGCGCGATCCTGCGTCCATACCTTCTCCAGGAACTGGTCCCTTCCCGATCCGCCGCGGTAGTAATTGTAACGGAAGGGGTTTTTCTTGTAGTAATCCTGATGGTAGTCCTCCGCCGCGTAAAACCGGTCGAACTTCAGGATCTCCGTCACGATCGGTTTCGTGAACCGGCCCGATTTCGCCAGCGCCGCCTTGGATGCCTCGGCGATCCGCCTCTGATCCTCGTCGTGATAGAATATGGCGCTCCGGTAGCCGGCGCCCCTGTCGACAAACTGCCCCCCCGCGTCGGTGGGATCGATATTCCGCCAGAGCACGTCCAGAAGCTCGGCATAGGTCACCTTCTTCGGATCATAGTGCACCTGCACCGCTTCGATATGCCCCTTTGCCCCGTAAGTCTCGTAGGTGGGATTCTCCCCCGTGCCGCCGCTATAGCCCGATATGGCCTTCAGGACGCCCGGAATCTTTTCAAAGTCCGACTCCACGCACCAGAAGCACCCCCCCGCGAACGTGGCCGTTGCGCCCGCTGCCTTCGTTTCCACCATCTCCCTCTTCGCCTCCTTCTGGGCGCTGCCGCCCGTATTGCAACCAAGAACAAACCCCATGGCCACAACCAGGGCCAAGATTCGTCTTTTCTTCATGATCGGTTCCTCCTTTGCTGTCGAGCCTAAATTAACAACGATCCCGGCAATGTCAAAAAAAATGAAATTTCCCGTTGACGGGGCATAGATGTTGTGTTTATAGTGAGGCCGGATACAACATATGGTGGCTTGTGGCGCTCCGGTTTTCGCGTCAATACCGAAGATGACCGTTTCGCAGGAAGCCTCAACGGCCTTCCGTGTGTGACGGCTTCATGGATAAGACTGGATGGAGCGCAACGCCGTATCCGGGCTTTTTGCGACGCTTTCATAAATATTCGTCCCAAAAAAGGAGACCTGCAGTGGCTATTCAACCATCCCTCTCCCCCAGGCTGTCGAAAAACGCCATCACGGTCCTGGAGAAAAGGTATCTGCGCAAAGACCCGAACGGCCGCGTGATCGAGTCGGCGGCGGACATGTTCCGGCGCGTCGGCGAGGCGATCGCCCACGCCGATGCGAAATTCGACGCCGGGGCCGACACGGCGGGCCTGGCCCACCGCTTTTACACCA
>JBFMBA010000177.1:0-27096 GCA_040755475.1 Thermodesulfobacteriota bacterium | reverse complement strand
ACCTTTCTCGAGGCGTGGAGCCACGGTCTGCCCATTGTTACAACCTTCGATCCCGATGGATTGATAGCGGAACACCGGTTGGGTATTGCGTCAACAGACGCGCCGGGTTTGGCAGCGGGTATCCGGCGGCTCACCGGGTCCCCGGATGAATGGGGCCGGTTTTCCGCGCGCGTGCGCCGTTATTATGTGGACAACCACACCCTGGAGGCGGTGATGCCCAGATTTGTCGACCTGTTTCTCGATGTTCTCGGTCATGGGGGGTCCCGGATTGCAACCTTCGCGCCGAGTGCCGGTTCTCCCTAAGGACGCCAAGCGGCATGATCAAACCTCACCCCTCAAAGAATGACTCCTCCGCGCAGGCGGTCCGGCGGCACTTCGACAGGGAAAGCACGGACTGGAGCGACCGATACGATCGCCAGCCCGGCTCCCTTTCGCAGCTTGATGTGTCGGTGCGGCTGGCGGTCGCCAGCCGAATGGCCGCATCGGTCGATCCGTCGCTTTCTCCCCGAGCGCTCGTGCTCGATCTGGGTTGCGGTACAGGAGAGGGAACCTCCCGGATTTACAGGGAAGGTATGACGGTCATTGCCGCCGACCTGAGCGTGGAAATGGTTCGCAACGCGGTCCGGCGTTTTCCCGTTCTGCAGGGCTGCGTCGCGGACGCGACGGAATTGCCCTTCGAATCGGAACGGTTCGATATGGTGCAGTCGCTGGGCATGCTGGAGTATGTGGGACCTTACAGAGGCGCGCTGCGGGAGCTGCGGCGTGTGCTGAAGACCGGCGGCACCCTCGTGATCTCCGTACCTAACCGTCATTCGGTGTTCCGACATCTGCATCGGCTGGAACGGTTCATGACGCATCCCGTCCGGCGGCTGCTTGCCCGCCGAGTGGACGGCGCCGGATGGGAGGTCGGCTTTCGGCACCGCCAGTGGAGTCTGAACGAAGCGGTCGGCCTGCTTGAGTCTGCCGGGTTTGGCGTGGTCGATTACAGTCTGTTCACCTACGGCATACTGCTGCCGGCCGCAGCGTCCTGGCCCGCCAATCTGGCTCTGTGCCGGTGGTTGAATGCCCGCATCGGGGACAAAGGCGCCCTCTGCCGCAATCTTGCCCTCACAGCGGTCCTTCAGGCGCGCGCCCTGTGATGAGGTTTTTTTAGCCTCAGAATGGATGGAATTCCCCATGTCACGTCGACCATCTCACCCGCCGCATCCTCTGGTACTGGTGATCAGCACGCTCGGATACGGCGGTACCCAGCGGCAGGTGGTCGAGCTGGCCAATCACATCGATCCTGCCCGCTTTGACGCCCACATCTGCTCGCTTTCCGACTATGTTCCCCTGGCCGACCGGATAACAGACCGCGACCGCCGCCTGCACATCATCGAAAAAAAATGGAAGTACGATGTAACGGTGATCCCGCGTCTTGCGAAACTGCTGGCTCAACTCAAGGCCGACATCGTCCAGGGTTATCTCTTCGATGCCGAGATCGCCTCGCGCCTGGCCGGCCGGATTGCCCGCACCCCGATGGTATTCGGATCGGAAAGGAGCTCCGACTACGAGCTGAAGCGTCGGCAGCGGATCACCTATCGATTGACCCGCGGCTGCATGGACATGCTCATTGCCAATTCCGAAGCAGGGGCGCAATTTGACTGCCGATTGTTCGGATACCAGCCGTGGCAGTGCCGGGTCATCTATAATGGTGTGGATACGGAACGCTTCCGGCCCGCCGATGAGCAGGCCCTGCGGCGTGACATCGGTATCCGGGACGGCGAGTATGTCGTGGGAATGTTTGCGAGCTTCTGGAAACCGAAAAATCACAGGATGTTTTTCACTGCGGCACGTGGCGTATTGGATCGTTTTCCGCAGACGCGACTGCTTTTGGTGGGGGATGATCTTTACGAAGGCATCCAGGGATCGAATGAATATAAGGCCGATATGGCCCGTCTTGTGGATGAGTTGGGTATAGGCGGGCGGTGCCTGTTTATGGGGAATCGAGACGATGTGGAGCGGCTGTACTGCCTGTGCGACCTGACCGTCCTGCCGTCGCTTTTTGAGGGGGTGCCGAATGTCGCCCTGGAATCGATGGCCTGTGGCATACCCGTGATTGTAACGGAGATATCGGACAATGCCCGGATCGTTCTCGACGGGAGGGTGGGGTGCGTGATTCCTCCCGGAAATGAGGTCGCGCTGTGCGAGAGTATCTGCCGGTTGCTGGCGGACGGTGAACGACGCCGACAGATGGGGCGGGAGGCGCGTGTCTGGGTGGAGTCTGAGTTTTCCATGAGCCGCATGGCCGATAAAACCGCCCGTGTTTATCAGGAAGCCCTCGGCGACCTGAACGGGGCTCCGGACAACCGACAGACCGCACCCGGACAGGCGGGGCGGACCGATGCTTGACCCGCCAGCGGGGGAAGTCGACGGGAACCACCCAAACAGCCGATCCGAAGGCCCTGCATCGAGGAATGGAGCCGGAAGCGGCAGACCCTTTGGGCGGGCAACCCCATGCAACGCATCATGGTTGCCGGCTGCCAGGCAGCCACAACGCGTCATGGCTGTGGCATCCATCTCCCGGCTCTGCGCGGCCTGTCACCTGAACAGCGCCTCTTTCCATGCAGTCACTTTTTTCGTCAACACGGAGATGCATGCGTCCAGATCCTCTGTTCGAAAGGCCCAGATGATTCCCAGATAACAGAGGCAGGATACGACGGCGGAAAGAGGAACGGCAACCAGCCGTGATACGCCTGCGTATTCGAACAACGTGATAACCGCCAGGGCGGTTACCAGCATGCCCGCTGCTGCAAGCAGCAGCCGTCCGAAACTGAAGAGAGTCTCGGCCAGGTTCGTCATACCCATGTGCTGCTTCAGGAGGTAAATGAACCGTATGGAAATGATCCCCATCGTCACGCTGGTGGACAGCGCGATGCCCTTGATGCCGAAGACGCTCATGAACAGATAGTTCAGGAGCGCGTTGAGAAAGACGGACAGGATGCCCATGTGCAAAAGTGCCTTGGTGTTTTGCAGGGCCACGAAAAATGTGCCGTTGATAAAGGCGTAGGCATAGAAAAACAGTCCCAGACTGTAGAAGATCAATGTCTGCGCCGTCTGCCGCGCGGCCTCCAGGTCGAATGCGCCCCGCTTGAGCAGCACAATGACGATGTCCTGGGCAAACAGGACCACCAGACAGGTGATCGGTATGGTGAGGAATCCCACAAATATGAGGGAGTACTTGAATATGTTTTTCAGATTGTCCCGCCGGCCGGCCGCGATTTCTTCGCTGATAAAGGGGAAAATCGCTATGGATACGGCGGCGATCACCACCTGGATGGGAAGGTCGTTGATGCGGAATGCGTATCGCAGAGTCGAGACGGAACCCGCCGGCAGCAGGGTTGCCATCGCCTGATCAATCAGCAGGTTTGAATTCGCCACAAGCTCGCTTCCCAGCAACGGCAGAGCCAGATACCAAACGGCGCCGACTTTTTTACGATCAAAGGGGAACGGGGTTCCAAACCGAACACCCTCATGGCGAAGCGCGATGCCCATGTAGATTGTTTTGAGCAGCGTGCCTGCCAGAAAAGCCCAGATGAGCGTATGGATACCAAATCCGACGCTGAAGGAGAGGGAAAGAACGATCGTGAGATTGACGAAAATCGGCGCGACGTAGAGATGAAAAAACATCTTCCGGGCATGCAGTATGCCTCTGAACAGGATGCCGGCTCCATCCACAAAAATGAGCAGAGAAAGGAGCTGCTGCATGACAATGCCCATCTGCCTTTCTTTGTATGCAAATCCGTAACCGGTCAACTGAATGATGATTGGGCTCAATGAAACACAGATGAGGGTCAAAACCGCAAAAAAAGCAGCGGCCAGGAAAATCAACCAGGTTGCATGGGAATCGGCCTCTCGGGAAGAGCCGCGGATGCGCCATTCGAGATACAGGGGCATGAAGGCCGCCAGCAGCGCCGATGAAAAAAACTGTACCAGCGTCAAGGGAAACGCCTGGGCCACATTGAAGACATCCAGAACAGGAGAGATGCCAAAGCGATGTGCGATCGTCATCTCTTTGCCGACGGCCAGAATTTTATCAGCCATCGACAAGATCATGATCAAAACGCTGGCTCTTCCGATTTGACCGGCAAGACTTGGGGTTTCACTCATGATTGGCGTCGCTTCCCCGTTCTATTCGATATGAGTGCATGCAACATCGGTCAATTATAGACCGGTGCGGCGAATTAGGGAAGCCGAATTTGGCAACGCCGTACCGCAGAAAGAGCGATACTGGCGGGGAGAGGCCCGTCAGCCTATCCGGCCGGACCCCTGATGTCACAAATGGTTAAAATATTCTTGACATGAGGGTGGGCCTTCTTTAGACTCTCGCCATGAGTCGTCATTTCTCGCCGGGGGTCCGGTTGAAAGGGGAGAGGGTATGCACTGCAGAAACCGGTTGTGGGTGGCAGCGCTGTTGCTCCTGATCGGCGTCGTCACATCGTGCGGCGGCGGTGATGATAATGGTTATTCCGGATATTCAGGCACGTGGAATATAGAAACGGTGCAGACGGGACAGTCTGGCGTGGACGTTCGGTGCGGTCTGAATTCTGCCGTGTCGGCGACGGTGAGTGCGGAAGGTAACGCAACCTTCGGCCCCGTGAGCAACGCATGCGGCACGATGCTCAGAGGTACCTTTTCCGGCAATAGCCTCACGCTGACCGGCAACAACGATGCATGGGACAACAACGATGGCACGATGTGCTGCACCGGAACCATCACCCTCACGGTAACCTTTTCGAACACGAATCTCGGCACGGGGTCGGCTACGTTGAACAGGTGTCCCGGCCAGGCAAATGAATGGTGTACACTCCGGGTGACCATGAGAAGGTAATCCCTGTCCACTCGGTGTATCTCCGTCGGCTGGCGTCATGGCTGTCCTCTGCGTGCAGTGTCCTCCGGCCTGACGGCGTTTCGCCTCCGGGAGTCGGATGGCGCGTCAATCCCTGGGCTTTGATGATCCCGCTTTCGTTCCCTGCTTCGGTTTGAGGTGATAGGTCTTTTTGCCATACAGCCGGGCGCTGTAGAGGATAAACGCCTTTTCCGCCGGATCATAGCCCTTCATCCAGACGGTGCCTGAAACCGTGTTCGAATGAATGCGGAGTTTGAGCTGACCGGCCCGAGCGGGAATAAGGGTCGGGGGTGCGGCGTTCAGGACGGCAGGCTCATCCTCGAAAGCACGACCCTTCTGTTTCTGCCCTTCCGAAGCGAGAAAAAAGAAATGCATCGGCACTGTCCGGAGAAACGCCTGTTTGATGTGGCAGGTGATATCGTTCGCGATTGCCGTCATTTCGGAATATCGGCTGTCCCAGAAAAAGCTGTTTCGGGCATGGGAGTCGGGATAACTTTCAATGGTCAACGCGAAGGGATTGCTGGTCGGTCCGCCGGTGGCCTGCTTCAGCGTCAACAATGCCTGGGCTCCGGAGAATGTTTCATTCATGACCGTTCCGGACAGCTCCACCAGATACTGTCTTGGGAAGTCCATGCCTTCCGGCGTATCCTGTGCGGCTGAGCGGGCTGGCAGCAGACCCGCGCCGAGGAACGTCAGCGCAACGACGAACAGATACCCCATCGCGCGCTTCCTCATCATATGTTCCCCTTTTTATTCCATTGGGATCGGTGCCAGTTCCAGGCGGTTGACACTGTTTCCTGGAGGTCCGTAAACGTCGGATGCCATCCCAGCAGAGAATTCGCGAGGCCCGTCTCGGCCACCAATGCAGGCGGATCGCCGCTTCGCCTGTCCACCATACGATAGGCCACGGGCATTCCCGTCACCTGCCGGACTGCTCGGACGACCTCTATCACGGAGTGTCCCCGTCCCGTTCCCAGGTTGATGCACATATCCCGGCCGGAATCGGTCAGGTATTTCAGGGCAAGCACGTGGGCCGCCGCCAGATCCGTGACGTGAATATAGTCCCGGATGGCGGTGCCGTCGGGCGTGTCATAATCCCAGCCATAGACGTCCATGCGGGTACGCTGGCCCGTTACCGTCTGAAGAAGGATGGGAATTACATGGGTTTCAGGCTCATGGGATTCACCGATCTGCCCCTCGGGATCAGCGCCTGCGGCGTTGAAGTACCGTAAAATCGCATACCGGATCCCATACGCGCTGCCATAGTCACGGATGATCTGCTCCACCATGAGCTTGCTGCGGCCGTAGGGATTGATTGGGTTCTGAGGATGGTCCTCGGCAATCGGAACCGCGGAAGGTATGCCGTATGTTGCGCAGCTGCTTGAAAAAACGATGTGTCGGCAGCCGTGCCGCACCATGGCATCCAGAAGCGTGATGGAACCGGACACGTTGTTCCGGTAGTACCGGGCCGGGTGTTCAACGGACTCCCCGACATAGGCGTAGGCTGCGAAGTGCAGCACCGCCTCCGGGCGGTAGACGGAGAAAACAGTATCCAGAATCGTGTCATCGGCTACATCACCCCTGATGAGAGGACCCCACTGAACGGCCGACGCGTGACCGTATATGAGATTGTCCAGGCAGACGGGTACATAACCGAGCGCTGCAATGGCTTTGCAGGCATGACTGCCGACATACCCGGCGCCTCCGGTAATCAGGATGTTTTCTGTCATGGACAACTTTCCTCTACGTCAGACAGTCTGGCAGAGTCGACAAACAAAAGAATCCTTTTATCAGTCGAGCCTATGAACAAAGTGATTGGTTGTCAAGAAAAACGGTTTTCCTTTCCAAAACCTTTCCAAAACACTTGAAAACCTCACCGCCTTTCTGCTAAAGTCCGCCGTAATAAATAAATATAAAGCTGTTCTCTTCGGTCCTCATGAACATTGAAGCATCTCCGATATGACGTTTTTGGGATTTCACCGCTGGACGCCATCATCTGTGCAGAAAAATCAAATGCAGCGACAGCTGAGCATCATAATTCTGGTCACCGTACTTGTATTGACAAGCTTGCTTGCTGGGCACGGACTGACAAACGGTCATGGTTGGGGAGATGATTTCGCTGCATATATCTTGCAAACAGAAAGTATTGTGCGGGGTGCGCCATCGGAGTTCATTACTGATAATCGTTTCATAATCGAGAAATCCATGTACCCTATTGGACCGGTGATTTACCCATGGGGATTTCCGGTACTTATGGCGCCTGTCTACGGCCTCTTCGGGCACAACATATTTGCCCTCAAAATTCCCGGTGTCATTTGTCATCTGTTCTTTATTATCACCCTGTGGTTTGGGTTTGGACGGTACCATGCCGCCCCATGGAGGGTTGCCCTTGTCTGCCTTTTTGCGTTCAACCCGGGATTTCACTTGTTTATGAATGAAGTCGTATCGGACATCCCTTTCCTGCTCTTCTCCACGCTTTCAGTACTTATGATCGGGAAAGTGGCAGTAGAAAGGCAACGTCTGTTCTCAACGCACGTTGACCCTTTATTGCTTGGAGTTCTGATTGCGATGTCATTTTTCATCCGGACAAACGGGATACTTCTTCTTGTTATGCTGGGTATTGTCCATCTGATAAGGGTAGTGAAGAGTGCGATATGTATGCATGGCCTAGTCGTCCCTGGTCCGATGCGGCTGCGTGAGATTCTTATTAAATTGTATCAAAATGTGCGAGAAGATTTATGGGCGCTTCTGTCGTCATATGCCTGTTTAGCCCTGTGTGTGCTGTCTTGGCAATGTATCTTGCCCGAAGGGGGATCAACGTATGTCTCACAGTTCGGAGGTCTGACACTTTCGATCATTAAAGAGAATGCCTATTTTTATGCTAAATCGCCCTTGAGCTTCTTCACGATACCGGATGCGCCGGGTATGATATTGGTAAAAGCGCTGTTTTTGATGAGCATCCCATTGTTCGTCACTGGAGTTTTTAGACGGTTTGGCAAGGACGTCCACATTCTGATCTACAGTACTCTGACTCTCTTGCTCTATGTTTTTTGGCCTTACCAGGATGAGAGGTTCATCTTTCCTTTGCTTCCCTTCTATATCTCATTTGCGCTGACGGGTCTGGAGGGGAGAGATGCCGTGAGCCGGAAGGACATGCGACTGAACGCCCTGCGTGCGCTTCCGGTCATCTTCGTGATCGTCTTTTTCTTCTGGCATTCTGTTGCATCTGCACACAGAAATCTCCTCGACGAGCGGACGGAATCGACGGGGCCATATGTCTCAACATCTCAAGAGCTCTTCTCATTTGTTTCACGTCATAGCGATCCCCATAACGTTATCGTGTTCTTCAAACCTCGTGCGATGCGGTTATTCACGGGGCGGCGATCGATTATGACCGGCAACGTGGCGGAACTCGAACGCGGTGATTACCTGTGCATATATCTAAGAGAAGACGCATATGATCAATTGACTCATAGGGATGTCGCTCACCTTTTAAAGGAGGGCCGGTTGCAGCCTGTATATCAGAACAGCGACTTTCAGGTATTCCGTATCGTAGAATATATAAAAGGGTGACTTCCTTCCGGTCTTTGTTTTCCGGCAGGCATTCGATCTGTTTCTTATTGAGCCGGATTCCCGCCTGCAGGGAGAGGTCGTGGGGCGAGTTCCTACTCCTACGCATGCAATGATTTTTGCGAGCGCTCAAGGGAAGACCTGATGACGAAAGCTGTCGAAAGAAAAGATTCTGCCGACATGAGTGCTGTAGTCATCTTTCATTCAACCATTATATCGAATAATTCGTCCATTGCTTCCTGAAGGTGGGTTTCATCAGGCATTTGGACCCGCAGTTGCCGCACTTCAGTTCGACCGGCCATTCGTCGTTCAATGTCTCAGGCAGAAGGATGGTGGACTGGCACGTGGGGCATTTGGTGGATCTCTTCCTTGCCGCGGATTCAGCTGCCGGCGGCTGCTCCGGGGAGGCCTTCACGACAGACTGCAACTCTGGATCCGGGGGACGAAACGGCTCTGCCGGTTTTTCGGTCACCGGTGCCGATTCAACAGGTGCGGCCGGAGCGGGGGGTGGACCGGATTGGGCAACTGGTGCAGCCGGTCCCGATTCGCCTGTCTTGGCTGACAGGTTTGGCTGCTTCTCGTCAGAATAAATGACGTTCATGAGGGCCTTCCGGACCCGTTCGCTATCGTCGGACCCCTCGATCGACTTGAATCTGGCGTAATCGTCTTTGGTGAGCGTCAGCTTCACTTCGACGGTATGGGAGTTGAGCAGGGCTGTCTGCAGGTCCCCGAGCGTTTCCGATATGGTGGCGATCCGGCATGCCGCCTCTCGAAGCTGGGTCTGTAATCTGCTGATCAGGTTGATCACGGGAAGCGACTGACCTTCATAAGAGACTTTCGCGTCCGCCAGATTGATCAATCCCATGACATCCCTCCCTTGCTGCCTGCGGTGCTGCACGATGAAACGGCAGATGACCCGTGATCCTCCCTGTGTCGTCCTGGCCGGTGGAAGGGGCGCGCGCCGAATGGCACAACTCGAATGAAATGGATGAACACATAGAGGCCTGCCCTGTTTTGCCGGCACCCGTTCCGCCTGGTGCGAAAATAAAAGAAGTGCTCCGGCATGTCAAGGGGATTTTAGGGATCCGGAACAGCGACATAACCTCGATTTTTTACGTGAGCCTGTAAACAAAGCACTTCATGTTTTTTGTACGCAAACGGCCATTAAAAGGGAAAGCTGTTGCACAATCGGTATTCTGGTAGCCAGTCTCGACAGGAAACCTCCCATGGGGCCGCTTAATTGCAGTCGGGTTTCCAGTGGCAGTGTGCAATCCAGGTATGTGACCGTCACCGAACTGAAATAACGGCAGAAATCCTTTTTCATTTCCGGTTTGACGTAATAGCGGTAATAGATCTTGCCGGCGTGATATCCGGAGCGTGGGGCGCCGGCCCACCTCTGTCTGAGATCGTGGTGATAGACGGTGTTTATGAACCAGCCGCCTTTCCGCAAGGCCGCCCGGGCATTTTCTATAAAGCGTCGCCTGTGGCCCTCCGTAGGCAGGTGTTCGTAGAATTGAAAGCTCACGATTTTGTCGAATCGGTCGCGGGGTGCATGATACCGGCTGGCATCGGCTTGAACCAGTCCGGTTTTGCCATCCGTGATCTTGCCCGAGAAAATTTTCAGGGATTCAAAAGAAAAATCTACGCCAATATAAGCCTTCGCTCTTGGCGCCAGGTCAGATCCGACCCGGCCGGTACCGCAACCACATTCCAGAATCAGGTCGTTTTTCGTCGCGCTTGCCAAATCCAGCGAAGGCAATACTTCTTTAAAATAGCGCGGCGAGAACAGCGTGTCGTACTGGCTGGCCTCTTCATCGCGCAACCGGGCCTCGTCTTTCAGCTCCGGTTCCAGTCGATCGGCGGCAAGCATCCGCAGGATGCCGCTGTCGATCGGGTAGGTGATGCCGCAAGCGGCGCAGGTTACGTGGCCGTTAAATAGGCAGTCATCATTGCCGCTAGCCACCAGACTGCCCCGACACGACTGGCAGGCCGTCAATTTCAGCAGATTGGCAGGAAAACCCTTGTATTCACCATATCGCGAACAATAATCAGGCAAACCCAGCCTCCTTCGATACGGTTCAACCCCATGTCGAACTCGACAATCCCGACTTCTCCCCGGCAAGGGGAAGTCGCGTCGCAGGGTTTGACGATTCGCTTTTGACCGGCTGCGTGCAGCGATGGACCGCATGGCGGTTCAATCGGGTCAAATGAGCGGTTTTCCGGGTACCTCATCAAGCGCAAGTCGCCTGACAAATGCCCGAAGCGGGGTCTCGGACTTGCTTGAATGTGTGACCGGCACGTTGATGATGTCATGACAGCTTATGAAACCGATAGTTTCATTCTCGGCCAGTCAAGACCATTCATTGCTGTCGTGTCGTCCAGACATTCCAGTCTTGCTGGAGCAGACTGACGACGGCTTCCTGGAAAGGGGGGCAGAGGGCTTCCCCCCTTGACAAGCGCTTGCTTTTGCACAGTTTGAAGATAAAGGAGGGAGGGGTGTGTGTCAAGGGATATTTTGGCAGGGATATCTTGTAGGGTGTCAGGAGCAGGGAGCGCGGTCAGGTTTGGCTGCCTCTGAATGGTTCGTTTCCTCGGTCCTGGTCAAAAGCCGAGGGGAACAGGGGATCAGCGAAGGTTGGCGGCTGCAATAGACCGCCCTGGGGCCGGGCAGGACGCTCACCGGCAGGGGATGTCCCTGCTGCGATCTGCCGGTGTTTCGCAACGGAACCCCTCTATCCTGTGTGTCACCTGATGAAACTTTATAGACGGTTGCATTTTCCCGTGAAATCCATATTATGATGTCATAAATCCGTTTTTATGGACATTATGTCCAATGATAATTCGAATACTCATGTCAGTCTCGCGATAATTTGTGAATAGCGCTGGTGACATGATGTGAAAAAATATGTTGTCACCCTGATGAGAACGTGATAGAAGGATCCATGGCCATTTCACCCGATAAAATTGAGGCGCGCCGGGTGGCGATCGGCCTGTCGGTGTCGGAATTGTCCCGGCGCGCCGGTATCTCCCGAAAAACCTATTATGACTGGGTAAACGGGAGGTTGCCCGTCTCATCCAGATACGCACCCAGCATGTCGGAGGTGTTGAACATGGCAATCGAGGACCTGTCGGCGGGGGCGGAAGGAAAAGAGGAAGCGGTGAAATGCGGGGTGCCGGAAGGATCTTTCGACATTCGGGAGGTAAAAGAAAGGACGCAGTGGGCCGTCAATTACATCATCAAGACCCACGCACTGTCCAATGTGAAGCTCTCTTCAATCCTGGGGCTTTCCGCCTCCACGGTCGACGGATACCGGCGCGGCGTCAAGATGCCGAAATTTGAGACGCTGGCCTACCTGCAGGACAGGTACCGGATCAGCCTGGACTGGATCGTGGACGGCCTCGACGGCCCATTCACGGATCAGCGCCGGGAAGGGGCCTTTGCCGCCCCGCTGCCCTCCGCCGAGAAGGGTATCGGTCATGAGGGCGGTCCGCTGCCGCCCGGCGAGTTCGTCTTCATTCCCCAGATGGCCGGTACGACCAGCAACGGAGAGCTGGCTCCGGACGGCATGACGGAAATGCGGATCGCCTTTCGCCGCGACTGGATCGCGCGCAAGGGGCTTCCTCAGAACATGTCCATCATTAAAGTCCAGGGGGACAGCATGGAGCCGATGCTACTGTCCGGAGACCTGGTGCTGGTGGATCGCAGCAAGGATGCAACCACGCGGGGCGGCCTGTTTGCCATCACCATCGACGGGGAGGTCCTGATCAAGCGGATCCAGCCGCTCATGGATTCCAGGCTGCTGGTTATATCCGACAACGAGAAATACACCGCCCTCGAAATTGAAACGGGAAACATCCACATCAACGGTAAGGTGATCTGGTTCGCCCGGGAGCTCGAGCGATGAGAGAGGCGTTTTGCCGACCGGGCTGACCAGGAGACGTAACGTGGCGGAGCGCCTGGAACGGGCCCGCCTCGCGGTTTAGGGGGTGCGGCCCTTCATCGCCCGGGCCGCCTGTCCCTGAATGAGGAGTGGTCGCGTCATGAACCCGACACCCTTTCTTTCCTTCCGCGGCATCACCAAATCCTTCCCGGCCGTTTTGGCCAACGACCATATCGACCTGGATCTGTACGGCGGCGAGATCCACGCCCTGCTCGGGGAGAACGGCGCCGGGAAAAGCACGCTGATGAAGATACTCTACGGCTTCTACCAGGCCGATGCGGGGGAGATACGGGTCAACGGCCAGCCGGCGGACATCCGCTCGCCCAGGGATGCCCGCAGTCACCGGATCGGGATGGTGTTTCAGGACTTCGTGCTGATACCGGCCCTGACGGTGGCCGAGAATATCGCCCTTTTTTTGAACGACCTGCCTTTCGTCCTGGACCGTGCCTCGATATGCAAGCGCATCGAGGGCATTTCAGAGCGGTATTCGCTGCCCGTGGATCCGGGGGCGCCCGTCTGGCAGCTTTCGGTCGGGGAGCGCCAGAAGGTCGAGCTCCTGAAGCTGCTCCTGGCCGATACACGGATCCTGATTCTGGACGAACCCACCCGGAGCCTGGCCCCCCACGAAGCGGCGGGGCTCTTCCGGATACTCGGGAATCTGCGCCAGGACGGCTTTGCCATCACGATCATCACCCACAAGATCAGGGAGGTCCTTGAATGCGCCGATCGTATCACCGTCATGCGGCGGGGCAGAATCGCCGGGACCCTGCCCCGTGCCGATGCCACCGAGGGCGATCTGGTTGCCCTGATGTTCGGGAAAGCCGTGGCCGAATCCCCCCGGCGGCAGAGCGCATCCCCAGCCCGGGATAGCGCTCCCCTCTTCGAGTTGCGGGGGGTCAGCACCGAGCCGGAAGGCACCGGCTTGGGGCTCAAGGCGATCAATCTGACCATCGGCTCCGGTCAAATCGTGGGGGTTGCCGGGGTCTCCGGAAACGGGCAGCGGGAGCTGGGTGATGTGGTCCTGGGCATGGAAAGATGTTCGCAGGGGACCAAGTACCTCGATGGAGTCGATGCGACCCGCTGGTCGGTGGCCCGGATGCGCGGCAGCGGCACGGCCTTCATTCCGGAAGACCCGCTGGGGATGGCCGCCTTTCCCTGGCTGAGCGTGCAGGAAAACATGGCCATGGCCGACACCGCCCGGTATGCCCGGCAGGGGGGGCTGTCCATGGACTGGACACGCGTCCGCTCCGACCTGCAAGCCTCCCTCCAGCGTCTGGGATTCAGCATCCCTCCCGTCTATGTCCCCCTGGGCACACTCTCCGGCGGCAATATCCAGCGGATGATCCTCGCCCGGGAGATGGCCCACGATCCCAGACTGATCATCGCCTTCTACCCCACCCGGGGCCTCGACGTGCAAAGCGCCGTTGCCGCGCGGGAGGTGCTCCTGGCTTCCCGCGACGCGGGGGCGGGGATTCTGCTTATTTCGGAAGATCTGGATGAACTGTTTGCGCTCAGCGATCGCCTGGTCGTTATGCGCCGCGGGGAGATTGCGGCCGAGGGCACCCCGCAGAACCTGACCGTCAGACAGGTCGGCTATCTGATGACCGGGTCGACGGGGGAGGAGGCCAAGCGTGGGTAAGGCGGCGGGGATAGCGGAAGCGTTTCGGCACAGACGGGTGGCGGCGATCGTCCGCTTCGGAGGACTTTTCGGACTGGCTCTGGTGATGTTCGCCCTGGTCCTGCTGGTCTTCGGGCAAAACCCCCTCCGGGCTTACGTGGATATTTTTCGCGCGACCCTCGGGAGCGCCTACGGGTTCTCCGAGGTGCTGGTGAAGATGATCCCCCTGGTCCTGACGGCCCTGGCGGTGGCCATACCGTCCCGGATCTGGCTGATCAATGTGGGGGGAGAAGGCCAGCTGTTTATCGGCGCCCTGTTCGCCACCTGGGGCGCCGTTACGTTCAACGGCCAGTCCGCCTGGCTGCTGCTGCCCCTGATCGCCGTTCTGGGATTCACGGGCGGCGGGCTGTGGGCTCTGATCTCGGGGTTCATGCGGGCCAGAGGGTGGGCCAGCGAGACGATATCCACCCTGCTGATGAATTATGTCGCCATCCTGCTGGTGAGCTTTTTCGTCTTCGGCCCGTGGAAAGACCCGGAGAGCGCCAATTATCCCCAGAGCGCCCCCTTTCCCGATGCCGCCATCCTCCCCTTTTTCCCGGGGTCGCGGGTGCACCTGGGGGCGCTGCTGGCCATTGCGGGACTGCTGATTTTCCATTTTGTCATGTCCCGGACGCGCTGGGGTCTGGAAATGCGCGCGATCGGCGTCAATGCCGAAGCGGCGCGCCGCAACGGGATTTCCACGCACCGCTACATGCTCCTGGTGATGTTCATCGGCGGTGGAATGGCGGGACTGGCGGGGATGGGCGAAGTTTCGGCGATTCACGGGCAGCTCCGCCCGAGCCTGTCGCCGGGCCTCGGATACGCGGGCTTTCTGATCAGCTGGATCACCATGGGAAATCCGCTGGGTATCGTGGCGGCGGCCTTTCTGATTTCCATCATTACGGCGGGCGGGGACATCCTTCAGATGACGCACAGGATTCCGGCGGCGGCGATACACATCCTGATGGCGCTGGTGCTGTTCGTGGTGCTCGCGCGCCGTTCCGGCAGGAAGGGGGGGAAATGAACGAACTGCTTGTCGTCAGCCTTCTGTCCGGCGCGATCCTTTCCGGTACACCGCTGCTCTACGCAACCCTCTCCGAGGTGATCGGGGAGAGAGCCGGCATCATCAACCTCGGTCTGGAAGGGGTGATGCTCGTGGGAGCGGTGGTCGGCTTTGCGGTCACCGTTAAGACCGGAAATCACGCGCTCGGGATCATGGGCGCCGCACTGGCGGGGGCGCTGTTCAACATGATATTCGCGTTCATGGTGCTCACCCGCCGGGCCAACCAGCTCGCCAGCGGCCTGGCGCTCATGTTCTGCGGCGTGGGGCTCAGCGCCCTGATCGGCGCCCCCTTCATCGGCAGCCGGATCGAGGGCCTGGCCGCAATCAGGATTCCCCTGCTGTCGGATCTGCCCTTCTTCGGCCGCGCCTTTTTCCAGCATGACATTCTCGTGTATCTGGCGATTCCCGCCGCTGTGGCCCTGTGGTGGTTTCTCTTCAGAACCCGCTGGGGGCTGGGGCTCAGGGCCGTCGGTGAAAACCCCACCGCGGCCTATGCCGCGGGAAGGCAGCCCCTTCTGCTCCAGTACCAGGTTCTTTTCATCGCCGGGCTGCTGGGCGGTATCGCCGGCGCGCACCTGTCACTCGCCCTGGCCCATACCTGGGCCGAGTGGATGACTGCGGGCAGGGGCTTCTTTGCAGTGGCGCTGGTCATCTTTTCCAAATGGCACCCGCTGCGGGCGATTGCCGGGGCCCTGCTCTTCGGGGGGGCGATCTCCCTGCAGCTTCAGATGCAGGCCCTGGGCGTGCCGGTGTCGTCCTTTATCCTGGACATGCTGCCCTACGTATTGAGCCTGGCGGTTCTCGCCCTCTGGGGAGGCGCCCGCCGGTCGGCGGTGCCGGGGAGCCTGGGGCGTGTCTTTCAGGGAACGGAATAGCGGCATGCGGATGTTGCGCGCCTTTCCCCCGCCCACCGGGCAGGGCTTACGGGTTGCGCTCCCGGTCAAGACGTTCGGGACTTTTAACGAGTTTAAAAAAAATTGAAAAGACAAGAAAGGGGGAAAACATGAAACACGCGGCACTTCTCTTTCCGAAAGCGTTGGCGATTCTGACGGGCGCATGGCTCGTCCTGGGGTCGGCGCTTCCCGCGGCGGCGCAGGGGCAGGCGAAACTGAAGGTGGGCATCCTCCACATCGGGTCCATACACGATGCCGGCTATAACCAGGCGCATTCCGAAGGGGTGCAGGTGATGAAGAAAAACCTGCCGGGCGTGGAGGTCATCCAGGTCGAGAACGTCCCGGAAGGGGCGGACGCGGAGCGGGTCATGGAGAACATGATCAAGCAGGGCGCCAAACTCATCATCCCCGCCAGTTTCGGCTACCTCGACCCGGCGCTGAGAGTGGCCAAGAAGTATCCGGACGTCAAGTTCGTCCACCCCGGGGGATACAAGCTTGCCCCGAATCTGGGCACCTACTGGGCCAGCACCCCGGAGGCCTTTTATCTGATGGGGATCGCGGCCGGTAAAACCACGAAAACGAACAAGGCCGGCTACGTGGTCGCCCTGCCGATCAGCTTTTTCCTCGCCAACATCAACGCCTTCCATCTCGGAGGCCGTTCGGTCAATCCCAAGTTCGAGACGCGCGTGGTATTCATGGGAACCTTCCTGGACGCCCCCAAGGAGGCCGTCGCCGCCGGGGCCCTGCTGGACCTGGGCGTGGATGTGCTCGGGGTCATCGTGGACTCCCCGATCACGGTCGTGCAGGCGGCGGAAAAGCGCGGCGCCTACTCCGTGGGCTACCACTATCTGGGTGCGCAGAAATTCGCCCCCAAAGGATGGATCGGCGGCATCGCCTTCACCTGGGGCGAACTCTACACCCGTTTCGCCAGGCAGGTCATGGACGGCACCTGGAAGAGCGAGGGGCTCTTCGGGGACCTGACCAGCGACTACCTGACGATTGCCCCATTCGGCCCGGCGGTTCCGGCGGACGCCGTCAAACTGGTCAACGACACCAAGAAGGAATTCGTCGCCGGCAAGAAAGCTGTGTTCCAGGGGCCGCTGAAGGACAACAAGGGTGTCGAGCGGGTGAAGGCGGGCGAGGCGTTCCCACTCAAGGGCATCGGCAAGATGGACTGGCTGGTGGAAGGGGTGATCGGGCAGCCCAAGTAAAAGGAGCGGCATCCGGCACGGCGCGCCGCCGTCGGAAGGGCCCGGCGGTTGCGGCCCGGCGAGTAGCGGGGCTCGGGGCCGGTGTAAATGACCTGGCCGCCCGGCGGCGCTGCGCGGGCAGGTGACGACGGCACTCCCGAACCTGACCTGCCTGTCAGGTCTGTCGTCTGTCGGCCGAACATGTGCACGCCCGCGCCATGGCGCCGGCGGCTTCAGCGGCGGGCGGCGAGCCGTATCGGTCCCGGGATGCCGGGGGTATGGATCTGCAGATGGAGAAGGACAGGCATGGACGATATCAAAGCGAAGATAGAGGCGGCCAACGCGGAAGCGGTGCGGCGCATGAACGAGGCGGATCCCGTTCTGGTGGACATCGCCCCCGCCGGCGAGGTGATTCCCGGCCTTGCCGATCGGATGGTTCTCCACTCGGGCCCACCCGTGGACTGGCAGCGGATGAGCGGCGCGCAGCGGGGCTCGATGCTGGGGGCGGCGATTTTTGAAGGCTGGGCGGCCGATGCCGGCGAGGCGGAACGGCAACTCGCCGGCGGTGCGATCCGCTTCGAGCCCAACCATGGGCACGGGGCCGTCGGTCCCATGGCGGGCACCATCTCCCCATCGATGCCGGTGTGGGTCGTGGAAAACAGAACCTTTGCCAATCGCGCCTTCTGCCGGCAGGTGGAGCCGAGCCAGCAGTTCGGGAACTACAGCGACGACGCGATCAAAGGCCTGCGTCTGTGGAGGGACGTCTGGGCGCCCGCCCTCAGGATGGGGCTTGCCCGGATGGGGGGGCTCCCCCTGAAGCCGATCATCGCCAAGGCGCTCCAAATGGGCGACGAACTGCACAACCGCCCCGTCGCCGCCTCGAGTCTTTTCGCCAATGCGATGGCCTGCCCGATGATCGAGGCGGACGTTCCCAAAGGTCAGCTTGTGAGCACCCTCCGGTACATCACCAACCACGAACTCATTTTTCTCGCCCTGGCCATGGCGGCGGCCAAGGCCACGGCAGACCCGGCGGCGGGCATCGAATACAGCACGGTGGTCACGGCCATGGCCCGCAACGGGACGGACTTCGGCATCCGGGTCAGCGGCCTGGGGGAGGAATGGTTCACCGCCCCGGCGCCCAGGGCGGTCGGTCTCTATTTCCCCGGTTACGGCGAACAGGACGGCGGCGCGGACATGGGGGATTCGGCCATCACCGAGACCGTCGGCTGGGGCGGGTTCGTGCTGGCCGGGGCGACGGGGATCCTGGCCCTGGTGGGAGGAACGCCTGAGGAGGCCATGACATACAGCCGGGACATGCGGCGGATCACCGTGACCGCCAGCCCGCATTACCGGATGCCCATCCTGGGGTTCGCCGGTGTGCCGGTCGGCATCGACATCCGCAAGGTGGTGCAGACGGGCATTGTTCCGGTCATCGACACGGCGATCGCCCACCGGAATCCCGGCCATTCCATCATCGGGGCCGGAATCGTCCGCGCCCCGATCGAGTGTTTCAAGAAGGCGCTCCTGCGCTTCGGCGCCAAATACAGACCGGATTGAGACCGTTAGGGGAAAAGGGGAGGAGCAGGGTCGAAAAAGGTCCGGCGTGCCGAGGGAGCGTGACTTTCAATGCTCTCGACAGGCGTGCCCACCACGGAAGTCGTTTATGGGCAGCTTTCACACCGGAGCAGAACCCATGTGTACCGGCAGTGTCGTCAGAAAAAACGAATACCACGATTCCGTCTTTTTGATGCGGGTGGCCAAGCGGATCGCCGGAGAGGAGGGGGTCCATGAGGCGGCCCTTTTTATGGGCACCCCGAAAAACAAGGAGCTCCTGGCCGGCATGGGCGTCCCCGCCGAGGACCTGGCGAATGCCACGCCCGGCGATCTCGTCCTGGCCGTCAGGGCCCGCAGCCGGCAGCGCCTGGCCGAGGTGCTGGAAAACCTGGACGGCTGGCTCAAGGCAGAACCGGCCCGCGGGGACAGACCGGCCGTTCGCGATCTGGGCGAGGCGCTGGTCCGCCGGCCCCTGGCCAACCTTGCGGTCATCTCGGTCCCCGGGGCATACGCGGCCGATGAGGCGCAGAAGGCCCTGGAGCGGGGACTGCATGTCTTTATCTTCAGCGACCATGTTCCGGTCGGGCGTGAAGTCGACCTGAAGCGCTATGCCCGGGAGCGGGGCCTGATCGTCATGGGTCCCGATTGCGGCACGGCCATCATCGGCGGGACGGGGATCGGATTCGCCAATGTGGTCAGGCGGGGGCCGGTGGGCGTCATCGGCGCCTCGGGCACGGGAATCCAGGAGTTCACGACCCTGGTTCACCGGTCCGGATCGGGCATTTCCCATGCTATCGGCATCGGGAGCCGCGACCTGTCCGATGCCGTGGGTGGGATTTCCATGCTGGCCGCACTGGAGGCGCTCGAGACGGACCTCGCGACAAGGACCATTGCCCTCCTGTCCAAGCCCCCGGCGCCGCTCGCGCTCGCCCGCCTCATCCCCCGGATTCGTCGGTGTCCGAAACCCGTGGTGGTCTGTTTCCTGGGGTGGAGCGGGGAGGGGGCGCCCGCGGAGGGCGCCGGTCATCTCGCCCGCACGCTCGACGAAGCGGCGGCCCTGTCCGTTCAAACCGCCACAGGAAGTCTGGCGTCTCCCGCCGGCCGCGATGACAGGCAACTCGAGGCGCTTGTCTTTCGGGAACGCGCCGCGATGCATCCGCTGCAGAAGCACGTCCGGGGTCTTTTTGCGGGCGGCACCTTCTGCTACCAGGCCCAGCAGCTCTTCCTGGACGCGGGCCTGGCGGCATATTCCAATGCTCCCATCGCGGGGAACCGCGCATTGGATGACCATGCCGCGAGCAGGGAGCACACCCTCATCGACATGGGGGCGGATGCGTTCACCGCGGGCCGCCCCCACCCCATGATGGATGCGCGCCTGCGCCGGGAACGCATTCTGGCCGAGTCGAAAGATCCCTCGGTGGCGGTCCTCCTGCTGGACTTCCTCCTCGGTTTCAATTCCCCGGCCGACCCGGCGGACGAGCTTGCCCCGGCGATCGCCGAAGCCAGGGAGGCGGTCCAAAAAAGGGGGGGATACCTCTCCGTGGTGGCGTCGGTATGCGGTACCGACGGGGACCCGCAGGGTCTCGACGGGCAGGTGGCCCGTCTCGAGGCGGAGGGGGCCGTCGTCATGCCCAGCAGCGCCCGTGCCGCCCGGTTTGCCGCGCTGCTCGCCGTGAATGCCCAGGGAGGGGCCGATGTCCGATAAAGTGAAGGAGCTCCTGGATAACGGTCCGAAGGTCGTCAATATCGGCGTTTCGGACTTTGCCGACAGTCTCCAGGCGCAGGGAACCGACGTGATCCAGGTGAACTGGGTTCCCCCGGCGGACGGCGACCCGGAGATGATCGCTCTTCTGGATCAGCTGCTCTAGCAGGTTGTTGACCGGGTGGGGAAGGGGAAAAATGAAAAGCAATCGCCGCAGGATTGTGATCGCCCTGGGGGGCAATGCCATCAAGCTTCCCCGCCAGCGGGGGACCTACGGGGAGCAGCGGGCCAGCATCCAGGCCGCATCGCTGTGCATACTGGAGTTCATCAAAAAAGGGTTCGATGTGGTGATCACCCACGGGAACGGCCCCCAGGTGGGAAGCCTGCTCGTGCAGCAGGAAGCCGTAGCCGCCCAGCTGCCCCCGCAGCCCATGGACAGCTGCAACGCCATGACCCAGGGGCAGTTGGGATACATGCTGCAGCAGGCCCTGATGAACGAGCTCAAATCGCTGAATCTGAATTTCAACGTGGTGACCATGATCACGCAGGTGCTGGTGGATCGCAACGACCCGGCCTTTTCCCATCCCGGCAAGCCCGTGGGGCCCTTTTACGACGCCCAGACCGGGGAGAAGCTCGTCGCGGAAAGAGGCTACCTGATCAAACGGGTCCTGCCGGAGGGGGACAAGCCCTTTCGCCGCGTGGTGCCCTCGCCGGATCCGATCCGGATACTGGAGGTCAATGCCCTCAAAAAGGTCGTCGACGCCGGCATGATCGTCATTGCCGCCGGCGGCGGGGGTGTCCCGGTTGTTCTGAACGAACGGGGGGAGTTTGAAGGAATCGAAGGGGTGATCGACAAGGATCTGGCCGGAGAAAAACTGGCGGAGGCGGTTGCCGCGGATCTGTTCATGATCCTCACGGACGTGCCGAAGGTCAAACTCGGTTTCGGACGGCCCGATGAGCGCCCGGTGGATCGCCTGGACGTGAAAGAGGCCAGGCGGCACCTCCAGGAGGGGGAGTTCCTGGCCGGCTCCATGGCTCCCAAGGTTCTGGCGTGCATCCGCTTTATCGAGTACGGGGGAGACGAAGCCATCATCACGTCCCTGGACCAGGCATGGATGGCGGTGGAACGGGGACAGGGAACCCATATCGTTCCCCGGAGGGAGTCACCATGACCTATCGCCATATCATCGAAGCCCAGCAGTTCAACAAGAAAGCCCTGCAGGAGATCCTCAGCGCGGCCGACCACATCAAGGAGCGGACCGAACGGAACCTCCCGCTCGACCTGCTGAAGGGGAAGATCCTGGCCAATCTCTTTTACGTGAAATCGATGCGCACCCAACTCTCTTTCGACTGCGCCATGAAGCGGCTGGGGGGGGATGTGACCCCCGTCGATTTCCCGGAAAGCTTCTCCTCCGAACTGGCCGGGGGGAGCTTCGAGGATACGGTGCGGGTGGTCGGCTCCCTGGTGGACGTGATCGTCCTGCGCCATTACCGGAGCGGCTCGGCCAAGCGGGCGGCGGAGATCTCATCGGTTCCCGTCATCAACGGGGGGGACGGACCCGCCCAGCATCCCACCCAGGCCCTGATCGATCTGTACTGCATCGAAAAGCTCAAGGGTGGGATCGACGGGGTTTCCATCGCCTTTATCGGCGATCTGGCCAGCAGCCGGACGATCCGGTCCCTCGTCTATTTTCTGGCGAAATACTCGGGGATCAAAATCGATTTCGCCTCTCCGGCGGTCATGAAGGTGGACGCGGAGACGAAAGAATACCTGAAGGAAAACGGCATCCCCTTCAGCGAGTCTTACGACGACGCCGGACAGCTCAGGGAGATCGCATCGAGGGCGGATATCCTCTACATCACCCAGATACCCAGGGACCGCTTCAAGGATGACCGGGACTATGGCCGGTCAAGGGACATCTTCAGAATCGGCCGGGAGATTCTGGGAGTCATGAAGAGGGACACCTACATCATGCACCCATTGCCCCGGGACACCGAACTGCCCGCCGAACTGGACCCGGACCCCCGGGCCGTCTATTTCGACCTGATCAGATACGGACAGTACCTGCGCATGGGCCTGCTGTGCCTGGTGCTCGGCGTGCCGGCGGACTGACCACCCGCCGTTACTCCCGGACGCGCTCCTCCCTTCCGGATCACGCCCCCGCTCAAGAGCACAGCGGGCTGTTTCCTTCGCCGCCGTTCTATGCGCTTTCCGCGGTGCCGGGATGCCCCTCTCCCCCCGCCCTGATCGCGGCCTGGGCCGCCGCCAGGCGGGCGATGGGGACCCGGAAGGGGGAGCAGCTCACGTAGGTCAGCCCGGTCTCAAAGCAGAAATCCACGGAGGCCGGATCCCCGCCCTGCTCGCCGCAGATGCCGATCTTCAGGTCGGGACGGGCGGCGCGGCCCTTCTCGACGGACATCCGGATGAGCATGCCGACACCGTCGCGGTCGATGGTCTGGAACGGGTCGGCGGCGAGCAGTTTCTGGTCGAGGTATCCGTTCATGAATCCCCCGATGTCGTCCCGGCTGAAGCCGAAGGTCATCTGGGTGAGATCGTTGGTGCCGAAGGAGAAGAATTCGCAGGCCTTCGCCATTCGGTCCGAGAGCAGCGCCGCGCGCGGGATTTCGATCATCGTGCCGTACTTGTACTCCAGTTCGGCCAGTCCGGACTGCTTGAGGACATCGGCGTGGACGCGGTCCGTGATCTTTTTGGTGACCTCGATTTCGGAGACGTCGCAGGTGACCGGGACCATGATCTCGGGCATGCAGGGCTTGCCGGCCTGGATCAGCTCGGCGGCGCCCTCGAAGATGGCGCGGATCTGCATCTCGCTCACTTCGGGATAGGTGATGCCGAGGCGGACGCCCCTGTGACCCATCATGGGGTTGGTTTCATGGAGGGCCTCTCCGCGCTTCCTGACCTCTTCCGGGGCGATCCCCAGGGCACGGGCCAGCTCGGCCTGCTTCTCGGCACCCTGCGGCACGAACTCGTGGAGCGGCGGATCGAGCAGGCGGATGGTCACCGGCAGCCCTTCCATCGCCTCCAGCGTGCCCTTGATCGAGGCCTTGACGAAGGGAAACAGTTCGTCCAGGGCAGCCCTGCGCTCCTGGACGGTGTTGCTCAGGATCATCTTGCGCAGATAGAACAGCGGCTTGTCGGAGCCCTCGCCGTAGAACATGTGTTCCGTGCGGAGCAGGCCGATCCCCTCCGCCCCGAAAGCGCGGGCCGCCGCGGCGTCCTCGGGCGTGTCGGCGTTGGTGCGCACGCCCATGGTGCGGAACCTGTCGGCCATGTCCATGAACCGCTGGAAACGGGGATTCTCGGTCGCGTCGATCATGGGCACGGAGCCGAGGTAGACATGTCCCTTGGTGCCGTTGAGGGTGATGATGTCGCCTTCCTTCAGGACGATGTCGGAGCCGGCGATCCGGGCCGTTTTGGCTGCGGCATCCAGGTGGTGGCCGCCGGCGCCGACAATGCAGCACTTACCCCAGCCGCGGGCCACGAGCGCCGCGTGGGAGGTCATGCCGCCGCGGGCGGTGAGGATGCCGGCCGCCGCGCGCATCCCTTCCACATCCTCGGGGTTCGTCTCCTCCCGGAGCAGGATGCACACCTGGCCGGCGCGCAGGGAAGCCACGGCGTCCTCGGCCGTGAAGACCAGGGCGCCGCAGGCTGCGCCGGGGCCGGCGGGCAGGCCCTTGAGGATCACCTCGGCGTCCTCTTCGGTGCGCGGGTCGACGATCGGGTAGAGGAGCTCGTCGAGCTGCTTGGGGGCGACGCGCATCACGGCCGTTTCCTCCGTGATGAGCCCCTCGTCGAGCATGTCGATGGCCATGTTCAGGGCGGCCGTGCCGGTGCGCTTGCCGACGCGGCACTGCAGCATCCAGAGCTTCCCCTCCTGGATGGTGAACTCGATGTCGAGCATGTCGGTGAAGTGCCGCTCCAGGGTGGTCCGGATGGCGTCCAGCTCCCGGTAGACCTCGGGCATCGCCTGCTCCATGCTTTGCAGGTGCGAGTTCTGCTCGTTTTTGGTGTCGTCGTTGATCGGGGAGGGCGTGCGGATGCCCGCGACGACGTCTTCGCCCTGGGCGTTGACGAGCCATTCGCCGTAGAATTTGTTGTCGCCCGTGGCCGGGTCGCGCGTGAAGGCGACGCCCGTGGCTGAGGAGTCGCCCATGTTCCCGAAGACCATGGCCTGCACGTTGACCGCGGTGCCCCAGTCATCCGGTATGCCCTCGATGCGGCGGTAGGAGACGGCCTTCTTGCCGTTCCAGCTTTTGAACACGGCCGCGATGCCGCCCCACATCTGCGCCATCGGATCGTCCGGAAAAGGTTTGCCGAGGTGCTTCTCCACCAGGGCCTTGAAATCGTCGGCCAGCGCCATCAGATCGTCGGCGCTCAGCTCCGTATCGGTGGCGTAGCCCTTGCCGTGCTTGACCTCGTCGAGCTTTTCATCGAGGATCCTGCGGATCCCCTTGCCCATGGCGGGTTCGCGTCCCTCGGCCTTTTCCATCACCACGTCGGCGTACATCATGATCAGGCGCCGGTAGGAGTCCCAGACGAAACGCGGGTTGTCCGTCTTGGCGATGATCGCCGGGATGGTCACGGTGGACAGGCCGATGTTGAGGACCGTGTCCATCATGCCGGGCATCGAGGAGCGGGCGCCGGAGCGGCATGACAGGAGCAGTGGGTTTTCCGGGTCCCCGTAGGTCATGCCCATGATCGCTTCGATCTGCCTGAGCGCGGCGGGAACCTGCTCGTTCAGTTCGTCGGGAAGCTTGTACCCGCCTTTGTAATAGGCGGTGCAGCACTCGGTGCTGACCGTGAAGCCGGCCGGCACGGGGATGCCCAGGGAGCACATTTCGGCCAGGTTGGCGCCCTTGCCCCCCAGCAGGTTCTTGTCGCTTGCCGCCCCCTCGGCGGCGCCTCCTCCAAAGGTATATACGTACTTCGTCATGGATATTTCTCCTTGCTTGTTGCCGGTTCCGGCAATTATTTAAGAGCTTTATTGGAAATCGCGCTCCCTCCGCACACTGGACCTTTTTCGACCCTGCACCTCCTCGCGTCGCTGCAAAGAGGTCACTCGCGCTGATGCGCTCAGACAGTCGTCTTTGCTGGGGCTACGCTACGGGGGCAGGGGCCCCCCCCGAAAAATCTCCAATGCGTGCTTCCGGGGCAGGATTTCCAAGTTCCGTGAAGCAGGTCTCTGTGTCTGTTTGCTTCAGAACTTGACCTGCGGGGCGGTCTTGGCCGCGGCCGGTGCCTCGAAGAAGGCGTTCTTTTCGAAGCCGTACAATCCGGCCAGCAGATTGGCCGGAAAACTTCGGATGGCCACGTTGTAGGTCTGCACCGCCTCGTTGTAGCGCCGTCGCTCCACGGCGACGCGATTTTCCGTTCCCGCCAGCTCATCCTGGAGCCGGAGGAAATTCTGGTTCGATTTGAGCTCCGGGTACTGCTCGACGACGACCAGCAGGCGGCTCAGGGCGCCCGACAGCTCGTTGTTCGCGCTGATCTTGTCGGGGACCGTCGTGGCGCCGCCCACACGGGCGCGGGCGCTGGTCACCTCAACAAGGACCTCCTTTTCCTGCTTCGCGAAGCCCTTCACCGTTTCCACGAGGTTCGGGACGAGGTCATAGCGCCGCTGGAGCTGGTTTTCCACCTGCGCCCAGGTGGATTTGACGGACTCCTCCAGGGCGACGAACTGATTGTACGTCCCCTTGAAGAAGGAGTAAAGCGAACCTGCCAACACGAGCGCAACAACGGCGGCAATGAGTAGCGTTTTTTTCCCCCTGGTCATATGATACCTCCCTTATTCATATTTCCATCCGGTCGACCCGGTCGCAAAGGCGGACGACTTCTTTCAGGTAGGCGAGAAAAACCGCCGTTATATCGCTGCGTCCCACATGGTCCGCCTTCCTGCGGATCTCCTCGCAGGTGAGAAAGACGTCGTGCTCGATGCCGAAGGCTTCGCCCGCGGCCCTGATGATGTCGCGGTTGCCCTGGGGTATCTCCACGCCTCTCAGATAGAGGATGGCGCAGAAGAGCGAGATGAAGGCGGTGAGCGACCGCGTGATCAGCTCCCGGATCTTTGCCGCGCTGCCCTCCGTTTCGAGGTAGCCGCTGCGGAGGTGAAGGAGTTTCCCCCGGAGCTCCCGTTCGAGCTGCAGGCGGATATGGGGGCGGTCGAAGGCGAGCTCCGCCAGCACGTCCCGGCCGAAGACGACCCTGTAGTGCCGCTTCATGTTGAGCAGTTCGATGGGATAGGTGTCCTGGGATCCGGCGAGATGGGCGAGGGTCATGAAGAGCGGGACCGCCACGCTGCGTTTTCGCCAGCGGGCCACCGTCTCGAGCGCGCCCTCGATCCGCTCGATACCGGGGTCCGTGAGCGTGACCAGGAAATTGATGTCCGATGTGCCGGGGAGGTAGTCCTCGCCGGCGCCACTTCCGAACAGGATGATGGATAGCAGGTCCGCACCGAAAATGCGCTGATAGGCGTCGGTGATTTCCTCAAAGATCTCCGCCGGTCTTTTCGGTATTTTCGCCATCGGTCCACTCCCCATCAGAAACCGCGGCCGGCCCCCCCGCCGCCGCTCAGTCCGCCGCCGAAGCCACCGAACCCGCCCCCCCCCCAGCCACCCAAGCC